>JASFNS010000183.1:0-5116 GCA_050116915.1 Thiogranum sp.
GATCGTCGTCGTCCACCGGGACGGGAACGGCCGTGCGCAGGCGTTCCTTGACCCACAGGGCCTCGGCCCATTCATGGGCTTCGACCAGTACCACCAGGATGACGCCGATCATGCCGATCAGCATGACGATGCCGATAACAATGCTGCTGACTGACAGGTACTGCTGCAGGTAGTCGTATACAATCCACACCGCCGCTGTGGCCAGTCCATAGGCAATCATGGCGAGAAATCCGCGGCCGCGGTGGGTCAGTGTCCTGGCATCGATCAGTAACAGCGCAAAAGTAATCAGGGCGATTACCACGGAAATCGCCGCCAGGGCCCGCCATTGGGGGATTTCCACAATCGGTTTGGAAAACTCGAATTTCGGCTGGCGATCGGCGTCGAATACGCCCCAGTAGGCACCCACGCCGCTTTCGATGCGGCGCTTCCACGGCTGATCGAATGCTTCCATGACGTAGTAGACGTAGTGCCCCTGTTCGGCCCGCTTGAGGAAACGACGCAGAAAGACCGCCTCGTTGGCCTCCGAGGCCACGGCGCCGCGGCGCGACCGCCCGTTGCTGGGCCAGCCGATTTCGGCGATGACGATGGGCTTGTCGGGGTATTTCGCCTTGACGTCGTTGTAACGGTCGATAACGAAATCGACGGCGTGATCGATATTGACGCCCTCCCAGAAGGGCAGCAGGTGCACGCCGATAAAGTCCACCTCTTTGACAAGTTCCGGGTGCTTGAGCCAGACATGCCAGGGTTCGGCAGTGCCGACCGGCATGCCGACCTCGGCTTTCACATGCCGGATATAGGCAATCAGCTTGTCTACGGGAAGATCCTTGCGCAGCAACACTTCGTTGCCGACCAGAACCCTGACGACGTTGCGCCGGTTGTGGTCGGCGACCTGTATCAGGCGCTGCAGTTCTTCGGCGTTGTGTTTCAGATCCTTGTCAATCCATGCTCCCAGGGCGACGTTGATGCCGTGTTTGGCTGCCAGCTCGGGTATCTGTGCTAGCGCCCCCTGTACCCGGTAGGTGCGCACCGCGTGGGTCTTGCCCTCGAGCAGCGCCAGGTCGGCGTCGATCTCCTCGGCGCTCGGCAGTTTGTTTGCTATGGGATCGTCATCGGCGCGCATCGGCGAAAACGAGAATCCCTGGATCACATCGGGCCAGGGCGGCTCGGTTTCGGGGCGGTTGATATAGGCCCACAGGCTGACTGTGATCGCTGCAATCGCCGCAGCGATAATGATGTTAATTCGGGTCATTACTCGGATGATGTCCGCCCGCCTGCCGGCGACTACATGATGTCAATATGTTTTTCATTATCTCAGTATCGGGCCTGTATTTGAAACAACAATCGTGCCATACGCGGAAAACTCCCGCCGGCGCCGCCGGTGGATACGGCGCGGATCTGAACGTGGAGGCCGTTATACCGTGCTCGCAGGCGTGGCTCCCGCGGAATTGTCCCGTCGTTGGACGCCTGCGCCTACAGAAACCACCGGAATATCCGATAACTATAGCTCTACGGTCCGGTAACGGCCGTCCCCGGCTGAGTACTGGAGGCGCACGCCGGGATACCGAATCATCCAGGAGACCCGCATGTCCGTGAAGAAACTCATCGGTTTTTGGATCGCAATGCTGTACTGCTCGACCCACCTGCTGGCTGCCGGCAAAATCACTGCCGCGCAGATACGCGAGGTCATGGCCGCCGCGGACCTGGCTTCGCAGCAGCGCGATACCAAGGCTATCGGCGCGTGCCTGGGGGAGAAGTTTTTCAAATACATCGACGTTCCGATGGACAAGCTTCCCGCTACTGTGCGCATCGACAAGGACCAGTACCTGGGACTGATCGAGCGGGGCTGGGACAGGATCGAGAACTATGCCTATCAGCGCAAGGATGTCGTGGTCAACGTGGCGCCGGATGGCTTGAGCGGCGAGTCGTCTTCCACCGTTATCGAAACCTTTACGGTCGACGGCGCGGAGACCGTGAGCAAGGTCCGGGAATATGCCCGTTATGAACTGGAGGACGGGCGGCCGGTGATCGTCACCGTTCAGACTCAGACACTGGTGGGCGACACGACCTCCCAGTGAGGCCGTTCGACACGCTCGTGTCGGGGTGACTGCGTGGACTCCGGCGCGCACAAAACCCGGCGACAATCTGTCGCTTGATTCTACCCGTTCCGTCCAGGCGTCCCGTCAGGCCTTAACCCGATGCCTGGTCGGCAAGCGCCGCAATCAGGGGAATGCGGGGATTGTCGGCTCGGTACCTTCGAAGTCCGCATCGGCATGGTGTTTCTTGATCAGGCTTTGTATGCTTTCAACGCGGTCTTTGGGCACGTCGACCAGCACCAGGATATGTCCTGACTTCACCGCCTCCTCGAATTTGCGAATGTGGGTGTTGCCTACATCCATGCCGATCATACCGCCCAGCCAGGCGCCCATGCCGGCGCCCGCCAGGCCCATGGCCAGCAATGCGCCGCCGCCGATGACGACACCGGGAAAAGCGAGGGCGACCAGTCCGGCGACGACACCCGTTGCGCCACCCATTGCGACGCCGCGCTCCATGGCGGGAACGAAGTCACTTTTCTGGACCAGTGTGGCTTCGGGCAGGTCCTGAAGCGGCGTCCCTTCCTTTGCGATGATATGAATATGCCGTTCCTCGACCCGTGCGAGTAACAGTTCGTTGACCACGGTGTGGGTGACGTCCAGGTCCGGCAGTAGAAAATAGAGTCGCCTCATGGTGCTACCTCCTCGTTGGCTGCAAATGGCAGTTCCTGCGCTAAGTATATGCATAATATCGCCGCCTGCGAGGCAGCCGGTCGCGGAAAAGGCTGAAAATCATCAGCTCACCAGCATCTTGGCGTGGAAACTTGATCCGGATCAAGTGCGGACACGGGTCATGGCAGGTGTTGCGCGCTGACCGGTGCGGGATCGGTGATCGGCGTGGTGTCCGGACAGGGCCCGGCCTGCACGCCATCCGCGGGATCGCTGGCGCGCGGCTTGCAGCCGGCTTTTGCCGGGACCACGTCGATGACCGCCGCCGCCGGTGGGTTTTCAGGTTCCGCTGTGTGCCCGGTGTCCGCTGTGTAAGGAAACAGCAGCGGGTAGCAGAGAACAGCCAATACGGCAGCGATTACCAGGAGTGCTTGCTTCATGACAGGATCCGGGGGCGTGTGTGTTTTCGGCTGGGGCGCGCTATATTGTTGCATGACGCCGGTCTTTTGAAGTGGGCGCGCGTATAGGACTTCTGGTGGACGGAAGCACAGGAGAGCCCGCGGGCTCAACGGGGACATACCATGTGTGGCCGTTACAATATGATCACCGACGCGCACGTGCTCATGGATCTGTTCGCGATCGATCGGCTGCTCGTCGATCCCGCCGTCCTGGTGCCCCGCTATAACATCGCTCCGGGACAGGATGTTCCCATTATCCGGGAAACGGAGCAGGGCAGAACGCTGTCGATGGCACGCTGGGGCCTGGTGCCGCACTGGTCAAAGCAGGCGAAACTCGGATACTCGACCATCAACGCGCGCGCCGAGACTGTGGCGGAAAAACCGGCCTACCGCGACGCCTTCCGGCACAAGCGCTGTCTCATACCGGCTACCGGATTCTATGAATGGAAACAGGTCGGCGAGCACAAGATCCCCTATCATATTCACCTGCCTGGCGGGCGGGTGTTCGCCTTCGCAGGGCTTTGGGACCACTGGGAACGCGAAGGCGAGGGCTTCGACAGCTGTTCCATCATTGTAACCGGGGCGAACAGCCTGGTGAAAAGCATACACGACCGTATGCCCGTCATTCTGGATCCGAGCTTCTACAAGGTCTGGCTGAACACCGCTCACGAGCATCGCGCGCAACTGCAGTCAGTGCTTGTTCCCTATGCCGGGACGCTGGCCACCGGCCGGGTGAGTCGGCGAGTGAATAACCCCGGGAACGACGACCCACGGTGTCTTGATGAGCCGGAAGGGTAGGCAGCAAGCGGACGCAGGATTTGGATAGTCTCGAACATATCAGCAGTGTGATCGCGCTCAGCATGGGCATGGCCTGGGCGAGCGGCATCAATCTCTATGCCGCGCTGCTGACACTTGGAGTGCTGGCGCACACCGGGAATCTGGTGCTGCCGGAGCCCTTGCAGGTGGTCGCCAACCCGCTGGTAATCGGCGCAGCCGCAGTCATGTATGTTGTCGAATTCTTCGCCGACAAAGTGCCCGGTGTCGATACCGGCTGGGATGTCGTACAGAGCTTCGTGCGTATCCCCGGTGGCGCAATCCTCGCGGCCGCCGCGGTGGGGGACCTCAGTCCTGCCGCGGAGCTGGCTGCCGGCATATTGGGCGGGGGCCTGGCCGCAACCACGCACGCGACAAAGGCAGGCACGCGTGTGATGATCAATACTTCTCCCGAACCCGTGTCCAACTGGAGCGCCTCGATCACAGAGGACGTCGCGGTCATCGGCGGCGTGTGGGCCGCTCTTAACCATCCCTATGTGTTCCTGGGCCTGCTGGCGGTGTTCGTTCTGCTCATGGCCTGGTTGCTGCCGCGTATCTGGCGTGGTATCAAGGCCGTGGTATCGAAACTCACAAGCCTGTTCGGGGAGCCCGCCAGACCACCTGCGCTATCCGAACGTGCTACCGGCGAACACAGGGAACCGAGTGACCGACCGTAACCAACGACCGGATGATGACAGCCGCGCCCGGGTGCCTGAGGCAGACAGGCGGGGCGAGGTGCCGGTCTACACCTCGGCCCGGTCCAGGCGCAATCCCCGGAACCGGATGAAGCGCGTGGTGCCGTTCCTGATCATGGGCGGTATTCTGCTGACGATTGCGCGCCATGAAGTCCCGGCAGTCGACGAATGGTGGGAGAGGACATTTTTCGCCGAGACATGGAAAGTCAAAGACACGTGCCGCAAGGCGGTTCTGGAAGATGCAAGGCAACGGCAATACGTGCGCGTGCTGAAGACCGGTAAAGTGCACCGGACCAGGGACGGCCCGTATGTCGACGGATTGAATATTGTCGTGCTGGGAAACGCAGGTGGCGAGGAAGTTCTGCAGTATACCTGTTACCTGGACAACCACGGTCAGCTGTTCAGGCTGGTGGGCAAATCACGCAAACCCTAGAAGCCAGTCGGGCCCGGG
>JASFNS010000184.1:0-5053 GCA_050116915.1 Thiogranum sp.
TGGAGCTGGAGAGCATCGGGATCATCATGCGTACCGGCCCTTTGGCCGAAGCGCGCAGGATGGCGCGCAACTGCGGGCGGAACAGGTCGGCGTGCTTCAGGCACAGGCGAATGGCGCGCAAACCCAGCGCGGGGTTGGGTGCAGTATGATCGCTGCGCCGTTCGCCGCCGCAGTCCTTGTCGGCACCGAGATCGAGGGTGCGGATAGTGACCGGCAGCCCCTTGAGTGCCTTGAGGACGCTCAGGTATTGCTGCAGCTGTTCCTCTTCGTCGGGGATATCGTTGCGATTCATGAACAGGAATTCGGTGCGGTACAGGCCGATGCCGTCGGCGCCGGCCCGCCGCGCCGCCAGTACGTCTTCGCGTAGCTCGACATTGGCCAGCAGTTCGACGTGAACGCCGTCGGCGCTTATCGCCGGATCATTCTTCAGGCGTTTCAGTTTGCTCTGCCGCTTGGTCTCGTCGCGTTGCCTGCGGCGGTACTTTTTCAGCGTGTCGGCGTCGATCTCGGTGAGTAAGCGGCCCTTTATGGCGTCGAGTACCGCCAGTTCGCCGTCACGAACCTGGTACGGTGTAAAATGGGTGCCCACCAGGGCCGGCAGGCCAAGGCTGCGGGCCAGGATGGCGGTATGCGACAGCGGGCCACCCGACTCGGTGACAAAACCGGCGATACCCTGGTGATGCAGCAGCGCGGTTTCCGCCGGCGTGAGGTCCTGGGCGACAACGATGGCGCCGCGAAGTGTTTCGCTGTCCTGGGCCTGCGCATCGGTGCCTTCGTTGGCGAGGATACGCTGGATGCGACTGACCACGTGGTCGACATCGTCCATGCGTGTACGCAGGTAGGCGTCGTCCATTTCGTCAAACACCGCCGCGAGGGCGTCGCGCTGGGATTTCAGGGCCCACTCGGCATTGCACTGCCGCTCACGGATCAGCTCCACCGGAGTCGCCGTGAGCATACTGTCTTCGAGCATCAGCAGGTGTGTGTCGATGAAATCGGTAATGTCGGCGCGGGTGATTTCCGGGATGCTGTCCCGGATGACCTTGAGTTGCTGGCGCGCGACGCGCACCGCACGGCGGAAGCGCGCGACTTCGTTTTCGATCTGCTCCTCGGGTATCGCGGCTTCATAGACTTCAATCTCACCGTCTATCAGCCGGTGAATCGGGCCGATGGCGATGCCGTGTGAAATGCCTGTGCCCGGGATCGCGACGCTCATTCGTCTTCGCCAAAACGCTGTTCGACGAGTTCGCTCAGCTTGTCGATGGCCTGGCTTTCGTCATCGCCGCTGGCGATCAGGGTGATGTCGCTGCCGCGGGATGCCGCAAGCATCATCACGCCCATGATGCTCTTGCCGTTCACTTCCTGGCCGTTGCGGGCCAGCCGGATGTCGCTCGCGAAGGAGGACGCCAGGGTCACGAACTTCGCGGCGGCACGCGCGTGCAGGCCCAGTTTGTTGACGATGGTAACGGTTTTATCCTGCATGGGGGTTGCCCTCGCCGGTACAGGTGAGCACGCCGTCACGACCACCGGTAAGCGCCTTGTGAGCCAGTTCATCGAGATCCAGGTCAGGGTAGTTCAGTACCCGGATTAGCATGGGGAGATTGAGCCCGGATACCACCCGGACATTCGACAGATCCTGCAGCCGGCAGGCGATATTGCTGGGCGTCGAGCCGTACAGGTCGGTCACGACCAGCACGCCGTCGCCGCTGTCCAGATCGTTCACTGCCCGCCGGGCCTCGGTGTCGATCTTTTCCGGATCGCAACCCGCCGGCGCGGCCAGCGCACAGGTCGACAGGGGGCAGACACCGAGCACGTCGATAGCCGTGTGCAGCAGCACGCTGCCCACGTCGCCGTGCGTGATGAGCAGGACGCCGACGTTCACGGCAGTTCCCGGTGTCGGGTCGCCACCGACGGGTAGCGGCTGCGGAAGTGCTCGGCCAGGCGTTCGGTCAGGTACACCGAGCGGTGCTGGCCACCGGTGCAGCCGATGGCGACAGTGAGATAACTGCGGTTTTCGGCTTCGAACGCCGGTATCCACTGTTCGAAGAACCCGCACAGGCTCGCGAACATGGCCGTCACCGGCGGCTCGCTTTCAAGGAAGTCCACCACGGCCTGGTCGCGGCCGGTTAGCGGCCGTAGCCGCGGCTGCCAGTGGGGATTTGGCAGGCAGCGGGCGTCGAAGACGAAGTCGGCGTCCGGTGGAATACCGTGTTTGTACCCGAAAGACTGGAACAGCAGCGACAGCGTGTGGTCGTTGCGGCGCGCCACGCGCTGTCGTACCAGATCACGCAGCTGGTGCAGGCTTGTCTGGCTGGTATCGATAAACAGGTCGGCGCTTTGCGAAATCGGTTCCAGCAGTTGCGTCTCGCGGTCGATGGCGTCGGCCAGCGACAAGCCGCTGTAGCTCAACGGGTGGCGCCGACGGGTTTCGCTGAAGCGCTTGATAAGGGTGTCGGTCTCGCAGGTGAGAAACAGGATTTCGCTGTCGATTGCATGGGTCCTGAGTTCCTCCAGCGTCTCGCCCACGTGCTCCAGGGCCTGGGGCAGATTGCGCGCGTCGATGCCGACCGCGGCACGTTCCACCGGGTGGGGTGCGCCCGTCAGCTCGTTGGCCAGCGAACTCAGCAGGCCGGCCGGCAGATTATCGATACAGTAATAGCCGAGATCCTCCAGGGTGTGCAGGGCGACACTCTTCCCGGAGCCGGACAATCCGCTGACGATAACGAGCTTCACGTTGCTTCCACCATGGGGCCTGTATGCCGCAAGGGTATTGGGTTTGTTCGAGGCTTGCGGGCAATCTCTCAGCTATTTTCCATGAAACGCGCCTGGCGTTCCATAAATAGCTTGGCCGAATCGAAGCCTTTGCGCAGCAGGGCGTGATTGCGGGCGGCCGCTTCGGCCAGCACCGCGAGGTTGCGCCCGGGGGCCACCGGCAGGGTGATTTCGGGAATGTCCACGCCGAGGATCGTCTGGGTGGTGCGGGCGCCGTGCAGGCGGTCTATGGCGTGCATCTGTTCCTCGGTCATGGTGACCAGTTTCAGGATCAGGCGCAGGTTGCGGGCCTGCTTGATGGCGCTGTCGCCGAACATGACGCGGACGTTGAGAATGCCCAGCCCGCGCACCTCGAGGAAGTCGCGCAGAATCTCGGGGCAGCGGCCGCTGAGGGTGTCAGGCGAGGTCCTGGCGAACACCGGCGCGTCATCGGCGACCAGGCGGTGTCCGCGCGCGACGAGTTCCAGCGCCAGTTCGCTTTTGCCCACACTCGGGTCACCGGTGATCAGCAGGCCGACGCTGAACACCTCCATGAACACGCCGTGCAGGATGATTTTTTCGGCGAACAGATTGGTCAGGTAATACTGCAGGTAGTTGACCAGCTGCACCGTCGACTGGCTGGAGTGGAACAAGGGGGTGGAAGTGGCTTCACTGCGCTGTTTGATGTCTTCGGGCGGCAGGTGGTTGTCGCCCACCACGATCAGGTCGCTGGTACCGTCGAACAGGTGGTCGATCAAATCGCGCCGGGAGCTGGCGCTGAGGCGTTCCAGGTACTGAATTTCCGTGGTGCCGAGGACCTGCACCCGGTTGGGGTGGATCAGGTTGAGGTGCCCGACCAGCGAGGTGCGGGTGGCTTCGGATTCGGGATTCTTGATGCTGCGGGTCTGGCCCATGTGGCTTCCCGCCCAGTGCAGATCGAGTCTTGCCCGCAATGTTTCGAACAGGGTGCCGACTGATGCGTCGATGCTCATGCCGACAGTTGCTGGCGTGCGTCCCAGTGGTCAATGGATTCCAGGCACTGCTGGCTGTCGCTGCACTCGCGCAACGTCCGGCACAGGTCGGCGTCGCTGAACATGGCCGCCAGGCGCGCCAGGATCTGCAGGTGCTCCTCGGTGGACTCTTCGGGGACCAGCAGGGCAAACAACAGATCCACGGGCTGGTTGTCGATGGCGTCGTAGTCGATCCCCGTTGCCAGTGTGACAAAGGCACCGATCGGGGCGTCGAGTCCCTTGATGCGGCCGTGCGGCAATGCCACGCCATGTCCAAGACCGGTGCTGCCGAGGCGTTCGCGTCCCACCAGGCTGTCGAACAGCTCGCCGTCGGCGTAGGCCGGCAACGCCGTGGACAGCAACTGGCTGAGCAGCTCCAGGCTGCGTTTCTTGCTGGAACTGTCCTGGTGACAGGCGATGCGTCCCGGGCTTAGAAGTGCGGTAATCTGCATATCAGTATGCTTGCAGCAGGCGGTCGCGGAGTGGCCGCCCGCAGCTGTTCATGGTTCCGGACTGTGCTTCTTGTTCGCGCCTTCGACGCGGTGGTGATCGGTGATCTTTTCCTTGTGTTTCTTGATCTGGCGATCCAGCTTGTCGGTCAGGCCGTCGATCGCGGCATACATATCCTCTTCGGTGCTGTCGGCGAACAGCTTGCCGCCACTGATATGCACCGTTGCTTCGGCGGTGTGGCGAAGCTTCTCGACACTCAGCACGACATGCACATCGGTAACGTGGTCAAAATGGCGCTCCAGCCGCTCGAATTTCTCGTCCACATAATTGCGCAGCGGATCGGTGATGTCGACGTGGTGCCCGGTTAAATTGATTTGCATGGATACGCTCCTCGTCCATGGCCTCATGAGAGGCGTTTGCGTTCATTGGAAGGTGGTATGGCCAGGGCTTCGCGGTATTTGGCGATGGTGCGCCGCGCAACCTTGATGCCCTGTTCAGCCAGCACGCTGGCAATCTTGCTGTCGCTCAGCGGTTTGGTCGGTTTTTCTGCCGCAACGAGTTTCTTGATGATGGCGCGTATCGCCGTAGCGGAACATTCGCCGCCGTCGGAGGTGCCGACGTGGCTGGAGAAAAAGTATTTGAACTCGTAGATGCCCCGGGGCGTATGCATGTATTTCTGCGTGGTAACGCGCGAAATCGTGGACTCGTGCATCTCGACGGTATCGGCAACATCGCGCAGCACCAGCGGCTTCATGGCTTCATCACCGTATTCAAAAAAATTACGTTGCCGTTCGACAATACAGCGGGCGACCTTGAGCAGGGTTTCATGGCGGCTTTGCAGGCTT
>JASFNS010000185.1:0-5052 GCA_050116915.1 Thiogranum sp.
GCTGTTGCAGGCCTGGCGCTTTCTGGCCGATTCCCGCGACCAGGCCACGGAAGAACGGCTGAACAACCTTGAAGGACCGTTCCGCCTGTTCCGTTGCCACACGATCATGAACTGTGTCGAAGTTTGCCCCAAGAACCTCAATCCGACACGCGCCATCGCCCGCATCAAGGAGCTGATGGTCAAGCGCTCGCTGTGAGTGAACGCACACGGCTGCGCTGGAAATGCCGGCGCGGCATGCTCGAACTGGACCTGTTGTTCGGAGACTTTCTTGACAGCGGCTACGATCAGCTCGATGCCGGGGAACGGCAGTCTTTCGACCACCTGCTGGATTACCCGGACGCGGTACTGCTGGAGTGGCTGATGGGAAG
This sequence comes from Thiogranum sp., assembly GCA_050116915.1. Taxonomy (GTDB): domain Bacteria; phylum Pseudomonadota; class Gammaproteobacteria; order DSM-19610; family DSM-19610; genus Thiogranum. The sequence continues at coordinate 369 of JASFNS010000185.1, forward strand.
AATACAGCCCACCGACAAGGATGTCGTACGACTCGTTGACAAGATTCGATCGGCCGCTTCGGGTTGAGCTGGGGCGTTCCCGGCTGCTAACCGCTGCAGGTGCAGGGATACATGCAGCGGGTGCATTGGCCTGCCTGGTCGCCGCCCTGCATCCCGTCCTGCGGGTGCTGCTGCTCGCGCTGACGGGCGCACACCTTGTGTATTTCCTGCGTCGCCAGGTTACCGCAACGGCTGACGGCGCCGTCAGTGCTATCTCCTGGGACGAGCAACGCGGCTGGCGGGTGTGCGCGCTGCCGGGTGGCTGGCAAGCCGCGCAGCCACTGATGCCTGTATTCGTTACCGCCCAGCTGGTCGTGGTGCGTTTCCGCGCCTCGAACCGCAGGGCCTGCAGTGCGGTGATTGTCGGCGACCGACTGGGGGCGGATGACTTCAGGCGCTTGCGCGTGCGCCTGCTACAGGCGGCGCGCGATCACAGGCATCAGGCTTCGTTTGCCGCACGGCCCGACCGGTAGTCGTTAAACCAGCGTTGCAACGCCTCGAAGGACAGTGGCCGGGCTATGTGGAAACCCTGGGCAATGTCGCATTTCTGCTCGCGCAGGCGCAACAGCGATTCCTGGTTCTCCACGCCCTCTGCGGTCACACTGAGACCCAGGTTGTGGGCGAGTTCGATGGTCGAATGCACGATGATCGCGTCATTTTCATCTTCCTGCATATTGATCACGAAGGAGCGGTCGATTTTCAGCTCGTGCACCGGCAGCAGTTTGAGATAACCCAATGACGAAAAGCCGGTGCCGAAGTCATCTATGGCCAGGTTGATATTCATGTGTCCCAGTTCGGTCAGCACTTCGCGGGCACGCAGCGGGTCGTTCATCATCGCGCTTTCAGTGATCTCCAGCGTGAGCTTTTCCGCCGGGAAGTTGTGTTTTGTCAACAGGTCGGCAACGTGCTGCGGCAGTTTCGGATCGCGCAGGTTCCAGGCGGACAGATTGACGGCGATTCCCAGCCGCTGATCAGGGCCGGAAAATTCCGCGTTCTGCGCCAGCGCCGTATCGATGACCCATAGCGTCAGAGCATCGATGCAACCGGTGTGTTCGGCCATGTTGACAATGCGCTCCGGGGGGATCGAGCCAAGCTGCGGGTGTGGCCAACGCAACAGCGCCTCGACCGCAACCACCTCGTCGGTGCGCAGGTCAATCTGGGGCTGGTAGTACAGTTGCAGATTGCAGCTGCTATCAAGCTCGGTATGCAGATCGTCTACAAGCGCGAGCCGGTCGGCGCTGTGTTCGCTGCGGGACAGATCAAAAAGTTGGAAATCCATATTGTTGCGTTTCGCCTGGTACATGGCGACGTCGGCCCTGCGCACGAGAGTGGCGGCGTCCTGGCCGTGTTGCGGATAGACAGCTATTCCGATACTGACACCCACGTGCAGGTTGAGTCGGTCTATGCGGAACACCTCTTTGAACAGATCCGCGATCTTGGCGGCGAACTGCCGCGCCTGCTCGGTTTCGGTATCGGGTGCGACAATGGCGAATTCGTCGCCACCCAGGCGGGCCACAGTATCGGATTCGCGCAACACGCGTCCCAGGCGCTGTCCGACCTGCTGCAGCAGTTGATCCCCCACCGGGTGACCGAGTGCGTCGTTGACATCCTTGAAGCGGTCCAGGTCGAGTAATAACAGCGCCATGGACCGCCTGTCGCGTTTCATCATCTGGATCGCGTGCTCCAGCCGGTCCTGCAACAGCATACGGTTGGGCAGACCGGTGAGCGTGTCGTGCAGGGCCTGGTGTTCCAGGGCCATCTGACGCTGGCGGATCTGCTTGCGCATGGTATTGAAGGCCTCCACCAGGCGGTGGATTTCGCGACTGCTGCGCGCGTCCGGGCGGTAACCGGCGTCGTCGCCGTCGGCGGACAGTGCGCTGGCAATACGTGCGATAGGGCGTAGCACCGAACGATCGATCATCACATAGACCAGTATTACAAAAGCCAGTGCAACCGCGGCAAGACCCCACAAGGCTGCGCTGATCTGGCTGGCCACACGGCGCACGGTCGCGACATTTTCAGCCGACCAGCTGGTGATGCCGTGTTCGATGGTCGTCAGCGCCGCGAAGACCTGCTCCTGTTTCGGGCGAATGACCGTTTCCATGTAATGCAGGTCTTCGCGCCAGACGCTGGCCGAGCGCAGCTCCTTGGCGGCTTTCCAGTTGGTCTGCCAGCGCCTCGAGGCCGCTTGCATAGTGGCAAGGGCGTCTTCGGCGCCTAAATCCAGTTTGCCCTCATCCTTCAGCACCCGCAGCTCCGCCAGTTGTGCTTCGATCTCCTCGTTGAGCTTGTCGATGTTCTCTTCCTGGGGGGTCATTTCGATATTGTTCAGCCCCGCAAAGCGAATGATCACTGCCCGGAAATTGAGAATCTTCAGGCGCCACAAGTCGCGTACCTGGTCAAAGCGTCCATAGAGATCTGAGGCATAGGGACGACCGTCATTCTCGGCGATTTCGCGCAGCGCCAGGGACGCCGCCGTTTCGAAGGCATTGTTGGGATCGAGCAGTTTCTGCGTGATGTAAGGCAGCAACGGGTAAACCCAGTTGACGTCTTCGCGCCGCGCCGCCAGGTATTGTACTTTGTCTGTTAACAGCGCGAGCGCGTCGCGCAGCCGCTGCACCTGTTCGGACAGTCCGGCGATGTCGATTGCGGGATTCGCCGACAGGCTGTGCAGTTCCTGGCGGGCGGAATTCAGGCTGGTTACAATGTCTCTCTCGTACTTCGTGCTGGGCGAGATAAGCGTGGCGTTGAGGGCAATATCGGCTTTCCAGACCAGGTTGCGGATTTTGCCAATGGCTTCGCTTGCCCGGTCGCGCAATTGCAGGGCTTCGGAATTGGTGCGCGAGACCTCGCTGGTGTAACGGTTGGCAAACATGGCGCAGGCGAGCAGAAAGATGCACACGCCGGTCGCGACCGACAGGTAGCGGGTCCTGAGACTGCGCCGCGACCTGGCGGAGGATGGGAAGGAGGCCTTTAGCATAGAGTTATCGAGCGCCCCTGCGGCACCACGCTGCGTTTTCGATCTAATACGTTGTATTATCGGCAATAATCGCAAAGCGTTTAGCGCTTTCCGGAACCGGCACACTCACCGCAGACCGCTGCCTGGCGAAACAATATGTTTATTAACAATTGCCTAGCTGCGCTCGGCGGAAAAAGGCGGGGGCTTGTGCAGCCCGGCGCCGGCAGCGGTTCTTGACCCAGGCCTTTGGCCCATACCCGTTTGCGTAACCTGCTTCTCACAATCTGTTTTCTGCTTGTCGCCTGCCAGGGGCGCGGCGGCGACGCCATCCGCTTCGGACTCGCCTCGGCGCCGACGACGCTCGATCCGCGTTTCGCCACCGATGCCAGCTCGGAACGCATCGACCGCCTGTTGTACGCACGGCTGGTGGATTACGACGCGCAGTCGGAACCGGTACCATCACTGGCCAGCTGGCAGGTGCTGAGCCCGACCCACTACCGATTCCGACTGGGCGGCGCCGGGCGGGTGTTCCACGATGGAGAACGCCTCGATGCCGGGGATGTGGCAGCGACCTACCGCTCCATACTCGATCCCGCAACGGCTTCCCCGCACCGCGGCACCCTGTCGATGATCGAACGCATCGAGGTGATCGACGACGATACGCTGGATTTTTTCCTCAATCGCGCCGACCGGCTGTTTCCGGGCTATTTGTCCATTGGCATCCTGCCGGCACGGGCAATCGCACAGCGTCATCCCTTTAATCGCCAACCGCTCGGCAGTGGTCCATTCCGCCTGCTGAACTGGGAGGATGCCGACCGGCTGAGCCTGCAGCGGCTGCGTGACGGCCAGTCGTTTGTATTCGAACAGGTGAAGGACCCGACCATGCGGGTATTGAAGCTGCTGCGCGGCGAAATCGACCTGCTGCAGAACGATCTGCCGCCCGAACTGCTGCCGTATCTCGAACGTCGCAAGGGTATTCACGTCCAGCGTGCGCCCGGGAGCACGTTCGCCTACCTCGGCTTTCAGTTGCAGGACCCGGACAGCGGACGCTACGCGGTGCGCCGGGCGGTGGCACTGGCCATCGATCGCCAGGCCATCATCGAGCATGTTTTTCACGGCGCGGCGCGGCCGGCCTCGGCACTTTTGCCGCCCGAACACTGGGCGGGTGACAAGGCCCTGCCGGTCGTCACGGCCGACCCGGCGCAGGCGAAAGTGTTGCTGGCGCAAGCCGGGTACGGCCCCGAGCATCCCCTGCGCCTGGTTTACAAGACCTCCAGCGATCCTTTCCGCGTGCGCATCGCTACCATTCTGCAGCAGCAGCTGGCACGCGTCGGCATTGCCGTAGACGTGCGCAGCTACGACTGGGGAACGTTTTACGGCGACATCAAGGCAGGTCGCTTCCAGATGTACAGCCTCGCCTGGGTCGGTATCAGGTCACCGGATATTTTCCGTTACGCGTTTCACAGCAAGGCGCTGCCGCCGGCCGGTGCCAACCGCGGCCGTCTCGACGACGCGGGCGTCGACCGGCTCATTGAACAGGCGCAACAGGCGCAAACCCGCGCGGCACAGGCCGCGGACTACCGGGCACTGCAGCGCCGCCTGCTGCAACTGCTGCCGTACGTGCCGTTGTGGTACGAAGACCAGTACGCGGCCAGCAGCGAGCGCATTCGCGGCTATGCGCTTGCG
>JASFNS010000186.1:0-5049 GCA_050116915.1 Thiogranum sp.
TGTCGTTAATGTCCTTGAAGTGATCGATATCGAGCATGATCATGGCACAGCTGGAGCCCTGCCGGCGCGCATGGCTGACCTCGTGGTGCATCATTTCATCCAGCGCGGTGCGGTTGCAGATGCCGGTCAGGGGGTCTCTCTGTGCCAATTCCAGGGCATCCTGGTAGAGCAGTGCGTTGCGCAAGGGGTAGAGCAGGCTGCACAGCAGCTGCTCCAGCACCACCGTATCGGCTTCACTGAATTTCTCGTTACGACGCAAGGTCAGTTTGCCCAGCGGTTCGTCACCGAGATTTAATGTATAGGTACAGGCGTGCCGCGCCTTGCGTCCAAGTTTGACGTCAAGGTTGAGATCTTCATTGCGGTAACGGATGCCCTGATGCCCCACCAGTGCCGCGACCTCCAGACTGAACAGTTCGATCAGGCGTGTCGGATCGAGGCTGGTCTGCAGACTGCCGGCGATTTCCAGCGCCTTTTCCGCCGTGACCCTGGACGACACGGGACGGTCGGCCTTTGCCGAGGGCCCATGTGCTGCGTCTGTAAAGTGGTGCAACGGTTTGTTCATGAGGTCTTCCAGTTGTGGGGTTCTCACGCCTATCCCGATGCGAATTTTGTGCCATACACGACAGAATGTTTTAATTGCTATTAAAACAAGGGATTATATTTGCCGAAGCGGCGATGCGTCCGCCTTTCGTCAAAATACCGTCAGGCGTTTTGCCGCTGGGTTGCCGCCGGCAAGGTCGGATTTCCGTCTCCGGAGCTTGCGCCGGGGCGGGCAAGCCGACACCATTGAGACTCGGTCAACCGGCCAACAGCCCGGTTAAGGAGCGCCCGGAACCATGCCGCGACTTGTCTTTATCCTGTTACTGTTCGTGTACGCCCCGGCGCACGCCGAACAGGCGCTACCCGGCTTGCAGCCGGGAATGGTCAACCCTGGCTTTCACGAACAACCGGGCTGGTTCAAGCAGTCCTTCCTGGATATCCGTGAAGATGTCGCCGAAGCTGCCGGCAACGGCAGGCGTGTGCTCCTGTATTTCTACCAGGACGGTTGCCCGTACTGCAAGAAACTGCTGGAAACCAACTTCAGCCTGCGCGATATCGTCGAGCGCACCCGGCGCTACTTCGACGTGATCGCCATCAATATGTGGGGTGACCGCGAGGTGACCGACTTTGACGGCAACAGCGTCACTGAAAAACAGTTTGCCGGCAATCTGAAGGTGATGTTTACGCCGACCCTGGTGTTCCTGAACGAAAAGGGCGCGGTCGTGATGCGTCTGAACGGCTACTATCCGCCGCACAAGTTCGGCACCGTCATCGACTATGTCGGTCAGCGCAAAGAAAGTGAACTGACGTTCCGCGATTACCTGGCAAAGGCCTCACCGGTCGAGGCGAAGGGCAAACTGCATCAAGACGAGGGCTATTTGCAGCCACCGTACCGGCTGGCGGCGCGTCCGGGCGTGAAACCGCTGCTGGTGTTGTTCGAACAACGGGACTGCCCGCAGTGCGATGAGCTGCACGACGACATCCTGAAACGCAAGGAAAGTGCCGAGCTGTTGAGCGGGTTCGACGTCGTGCTGCTCGACATGTGGGCAAAAACGCCTGTGCAGACACCGGGTGGCAAAGACACCACGGCCGCGGACTGGTCGCGCGCACTCGGCATCCAGTACGCGCCGACCATGGTTATGTTCGACAGGTCGGGCAAAGAGGTATTCCGAACCGAAGCCTATCTGAAAGCGTTCCACCTGCAGTCGGCCATGGACTATGTGCTGTCCAGGGCTTACCTGGAGCAGCCGAGTTTCCAGCGCTATATCCAGGCACGCGCCGATGCGCTGGAAGCGCGCGGCATCCACATCGACCTGATGCAATAGGCGGGAACAGGCCCGCGGGGAGTCCCCGCGATTTGTGACCGGCCGTGTCGTGCCGGTTCAGGCTACTGGATATCGAACTGTTGGCCGTTGATCCCGCCGCTGTCCGGTCCCAGGAGATACAGGTAGGGCAGCACCACGTCGTCCGGCCGGGCCAGGCGCTCGGGATTTTCCCCCGGGTAAGCCAGGTTTCTCATGGCCGTCGCCACCGGCCCGGGGTCGAGGCTGTTGACCCGTATCCGGGTGTTGGTTTCCAGCTCATCGGCCAGTATCTGCATGAAATTTTCGCACCCGGCCTTGCTGACGCCGTAGGCGCCCCAGTAAGCCTTGCCCTTGCGCCCGACACTGTCGGAGCTGAATACCACCGATGCGTCCGGGCTCTGCATCAGCGGTGCAAGGCAGGCGCGGGTCAGCAGAAACGGCGCATTGAGGTTGATCTGCAGACTGCGGTACCAGAGTTCGGATTCGAAATGCCCAACCGGTATCAACGCGCCGAGCATGGCGGCATTGTGCAACAGGCCATCCAGCCGGCCGAATTCTTTTTCAATGGTGGCCGCGAGGTCGAAGTAGTCCTTTTCGGTGGCGCCTTCCAGGTCCATGGGATAGATCGCAGCTTGCGGTGCCCCTGCGGCTTCGATGCGGTCGTAGACCTGCTCCAGGTTGCGAACCACTTTATCCAGCAGAATGATGGTGGCGCCGTGGGCCGCGCAGCGTTCGGCGACCGCCGCGCCAATGCCGCTGCCGGCCCCGGTGATGAGGATGATTCGGCCCCGCAGCAGCGTGGTGGCGGGCGACCAGTCGTCAGGTATATGCATCAGAGCAGTTTACCATGTTTCAGCTTTGCATCGCGTCCATCACGGTCTGCGCGCAGCTCTGCCCGCTGCGAACCGCGCTTTCGAGGGTGGCCGGCAGTCCGGTAGCGGTGTAGTCGCCGGCCAGCCATAGTCCGCGAACAGCGGTACGGTTGTCGGGGCGAATCGCATCGCTGCCGACCCGTGCGCAGAAGGTGGCGCGTTTTTCCCGCAGCACCTGGCTGTGATGGTGTGCGGGCCAGCGGGGAAAAGCACGCGCCAGGTCTGCCGCCACGCGCTCGGTGAGTTCGCCGGCGGCAAGCCGCATGTGCTCGCCACGCGCGCTGATGACCACTGCCATCAGTCCCGGCTGGTTGCAGATGCGGCGATCGAATACCCATTGCGCGACAGCGTTTTCGAAACCGGCCATCGGCACCGGCAGGCGAGTTTCAGGCGGGTACTGCAGGTACACGGTGGTGACCGGTTCGGCATCCAGCCGCGACAAGCGTTTCGCCAGTCCGTGCAGGTGCGGGTGGCGCGACACCAGCCGGCGGCTGATGACGTGTGGCGTGGCGAGTATGAGGTGCTTGCAGGGAATACGGCGGCTGCCGACCTGTACCGCGCGCACGCCCTGCTCGCCAATGTCCAGGTCGGTCACGCGTTGCCCCAGTTCGAGGCGTGCACCGTGCATTTCAAGGAATTCGCCTGCCGGGCGCGGCAGCAGCGCGCCGAGTTCGCATCGCGGGATGAGCATGTCCGAGTGGCGCCGCATGCCGGCGAAGAGAATGCGCAGAACCGCGACGAAAAGCCGTGCCGATGCCAGGTCGGGAGGGGTATTCAGTATGGCAATACACAGGGGCTTCCAGAGTTTGCCGATCAGCCCCGGTGTCTGTGCCTGACTGTGTAACAGGGCCCGCACGCTGATGTCTTCGCTGACCGGGATCTCCATGCGCAACACCTGGCGGCTGAAGCGCAGTGCCTTGAACTGCTCGGCCGCTGACAGCCCGCGCGCACCGATCAGCGCGCCGAGCAGGTGCAGGGGCGCCGGCAGCGCCGGCGCCCGCATTCTCAGACTGATTTTTTTCCCCTGGTACAGCTGCAGGGTCAGCGGCAGTCGCTGAAACGCGTCGTCGAGGTCGACGCCCACCTCCTGCATCAACGTCAGCATGCCGTGGTAGGCGCCAATCATCAGGTGCTGGCCATTGTCGTAGACGTTGTCGCCGATGCGCACACTGCGCGCGCGACCGCCCAGTTGTCGGGCCGATTCCAGTAGCAGCACCGGTACCCGGTGGCGGCACAGGCTGACTGCGGCGGCAAGGCCGGCCCAGCCGCCCCCGGCGATGACCACGGGTGTGGTCAGGTCGTGCTGTTCAGACATGCAGCGGTTTTTTCAGGTGCTGTCGGTGCCGTCGGCGCTCGCGTCGTGCGGTGGTCCAGGCGATCCAGAATTTGCGCAGGGGCGTGAGGTGTATACGTTGCTGCATCACGCGGTAGCCGTCGGCTTCGATTTCGTTCAGCAGCGTCTGGTAGATGGCCGCCATCACCAGCCCGCTTCGCTGGGCATAGCGGTCCTCCTCCGGCAGCAGCGAAAGCGCGCGGGCGTAGTACTCCCGGGCGCGTCGGGCCTGGTGTTCGAGCAGTGCGTCGAGGTTGGCGACGGGAAAACCGCCCAGGATGTTTTGCGGATTGACGCCGTATTCGCGCATTTCGTCGAGCGGCAGGTAGATGCGGCCGCGCGCAGCATCTTCGCGCACGTCACGTATGATATTGGTCAGTTGGAAAGCCGTGCCGAGCGCTTCGGCGTATTTCAGCGTCTCGCGCCGCCGGTAACCGAAGATTTCCGCCGACAGCAGGCCCACGACACCCGCAACGCGGTGGCAGTAAAGCGCCAGTTCACTGAAGGACGCATAGCGTTGCCGGTCCAGGTCCATGGTCATGCCGTCGAGGATCTCCTGGAAATATTCGGCGGGCAGGTTGTACTGCTGCAGCACCGGTTGCAGCGCACGGGTGACCGGGTGGCTGGCATTGCCCGCGAAGCAGGCGTCGATTTCCTCCCGCCACCAGTCGAGCTTGCGCCGCGCGATATCCCGGTCGCTGCACTCGTCGACGATATCGTCGACTTCGCGGCAGAACGCATACAGGGCGACGATGGCGCGACGCCGGGCTGCGGGCAGAAACAGGAAGCTGTAGTAGAAGCTGGAGCCGCTGGCGGCGGCCTTGCCCTGGCAATACTGATCTGGAGACATTTTGTGGTCTATCGTTTCGCCGGTGCGTCGATTCTATAGCGCCGCGCCGGCCGATTAAAACCCCGTAGCAGGCCCTGCCAGAGGATCATCAGCTTTTCGCTGCGGCCAAGGCGCGGCCGGCCGAACGGATCTTCCTGTTCATGCAACTTG
>JASFNS010000187.1:0-5043 GCA_050116915.1 Thiogranum sp.
AAATCCAGGATAATCTGTCTGCCACCGCTGACCCGCGAATGGCCAGGGTCATCCTGGAGAACCTGCTGGGCAATGCCTGGAAATACACAGCCCTCGAACCGCACGCGAAAATCTTCTTCGGCATCTGGAAAAGCAACGGCAGGACGGTATACCAGGTACAGGATAATGGCGTGGGTTTTGATATGACATACTCTGACCGTCTGTTCGGAATATTTCAGCGGCTGCATCACGAAGACGTATTCCCGGGCGATGGTGTGGGACTGGCGTCAGTGCAACGCGCCGTGAATCGCCATGGGGGACAGGTCTGGGCCAAAAGCGACCCCGGCCAAGGGGCGACTTTTTTCTTCAGCCTGGGCGATAGCCGGGAATAGCTGTCCGATATTCATGCCGCTGAAATTATCGTTTGACTCCCATCACCAATGTTTACGCAGACGCCGACCGCGGCACGACGCGCCGCCGGTGAATGCCTGATGCCCGAGCGCGAGCCACGACTCCCGGATATTTTTTACACGGCAATCGAGCAGGAAATCGATCAGCACCCGGCGGGTATCACGGAGTACGATCTGATCAGGGCGCTTCGTGCAAGAGGGTTCTTTACCTTCCTGTCCCCGCCTCCCGCACCACCCCACCAGTTGTTCCGCACGCACTTTCTGCTGTTCCACGCGCTATATGTTCTCCGGGGAAGGTTACACTCATCCCGGCAGGGGGACCTCGAGATTACAGCGCTATGCATCCGTCGCCTGCCATCGCAGCCCGGCGATACCACGCCGGCACCCTGCAACCCGTTGGCGAGCTACTATCTGGACTGGGCAAACCTCGACGGCACCACAGAAGAGGACGTCAGCGACCTGATCGACTCTTTCTGGCGGCGCCTGGGCAGTATGGATACGCGCGCAGCGGCACTGAGCGAACTGGGACTTGAAGACCCGGTGAGTGATGCGACCATAAAGCTGACCTGGCGCCGACTCGCCATGGAACATCACCCCGACAGAGGCGGTGACAACGAGCGCCTGCAGGCCATCAACGCCGCGGTAGACCATTTGTTGACTTGCCGGTAGGCACCATCCCGGGCGGCGGCGCTCAGGGACATTTGAAAACCGCAAACGACTGGCTGCCGTCGACGATATTGGTCATTTCGACAATCGCGTTTCCGCCCAGCTGGGCCGCGCTGTTGCTGGCCAGCGATACGAGCTTCTCGGCCAGCGCGCCCTCAACCTGCTGCAGTTGCTGCAACTTGTCGACAACCGAGACGTGGGCGAAACCGACATTGGTGCAGCCGTGAAGCTGCTCGGCGGTGACAACGCGTACTGCGCCTACCGGCCGTTGCCTGCCGGGCCCCGCGCAGCCGACCAGTGCAATTGCCAGCGTTGCCGCCAGCCCGCATGCGCAAATTCGCCGCCAATCGCCGAAAAGATTCGCCCTCAATGTGCCATGTCCTTTTAAATTAGTCAGTTACAGCTTCGTTCATTTCCGACCCGCTGTCACCTTTTTTGCGCCGGCCGCGTTAGCTGACGGTGTAAAACAACACAAGGAGTCGTCATGAATCAGCACAGACAACGCAGCAGCGTGATCCTGGCCAGTGTGCTACTGGCCACCCTGGGCACCCAGACAAGCTTCGCGGACGGAGGCCATTACTACGGCAAGCACGGCTATAAACAGCCGTACGGGCACCAGAACTACCGTTACTACCCTGCGCCACACTACCGCCGCCACAACAGCGACGACGATGAGAAACTGATCTACGGTCTGCTGGTGGGCGGCCTGTTCGGCTATGTTATCGGCAATGCACAGCAGGACAACTATCCCGCGCAACAGTATGTACCGGCAGTGCCGGCAACACCGCCGCAACCGGCTTACCCGTATAGCGAGCCGGCCTCGACCTGCCTTCAGGAGCGCGAATACCAAATGAAAGTCATCGTCGGCGGCAAAGAAGCTCAAGCCTACGGTACTGCGTGCCTGCAACCCGATGGCTCCTGGTATCGCGGCCCCGCGAAGGTCGTTTCGCGCTGATTGAGCCCGTCATGGGTACGTGATTCAATACGCCATGCGCGTATTTGAACCGACCCATGTCAGGCCCGGCACCCGAGCCGCCTGAAACCCGGATCCTGCCGCTATCGGACGGCCGGCAGGTCGGCTATGTGTGCTACGGCGCCGAGCGCGGCCGCAGTGTTTTCTATTGCCATGGCCTGCCCGGTTCGCGCTACGAGTGTCTGCTGGTGGACACACCGGCCCGCGCGCTGGGAATCAACGTGATCGCACCGGACCGCCCCGGTTACGGTTTGACATCACCCGACCACAGCCGCGCACTGAAACACTGGGCACAGGATATCGCGCACCTTGCCGACCGGCTCGGCATCGATACCTTCGACGTTATCGGCGTTTCGGGCGGCGCGCCCTGCGCGCTGGCCTGCGCTCACGAACTGCCGCAGCGGGTCAGCTCCGTGGCCCTGGTCGCCGGCCTCGGCCCGGTTTGCGAAACGTCGTTGAGGCACGACATGAGCGGGTTCGCCCGCCTTGCCTTCTACCTCGGCAACCGTTTTCCGCGGCTGTTTGCGACGGCCGTCGGGTGGCCCACGGTGCAACTCTCGCGCCGGCGGCCGGATCTGCTGATACGCCTGCTGGCGGCACTCGACGGGATGCCTGACAAGGCGGTCCTGCTTGATCCGCAGATATTCCCGGCCTTCACGTTCAGTATCCGGGAATGTTTCCGTCAAGGGGTGCCGGGCGGCCTGCAGGACCTCAGGTTGTTTCGCCAACCGTGGGGATTCCGGCTGGAACATATCCGCCAACCGGTGCGTATCTGGCACGGCACGCAGGACCGGGTCGTTCCCTTGAGCCACAGCGAGTACCTGGCAGCCCACCTGCCCCGGGCGCAGCTCGCCATTGTCGCCGACGAGGGGCATTTCTCACTGCCGCTTCGACACATGCGCGAGATTCTCCAGAGCTTTATAGCTTGATCGGAAGAAGGTATTGTCTAGATTTACGAGTATAAGAAGATCGCCCAACACAAAACCGAGGAGGCATACGAAATGGCGCAGAGCGATGTCAATCCCGAACATTCGCCGGTCGACCCGGATACCCTGCCATTTGTCGCGCCCTGCCGGACACTTACGGTGCTGCGGCCGTTGCATTGGCTTGAGCTCGGCTGGCAGGACTTCCGGCGCGCGCCCGGGGTGAGCCTCTCCTACGGAGGCTTTCTGGTACTACTCAGCTACGCGCTCAGTTTCCTCACCTGGAAGCTGGGTGGCTACGTACTGATTTTCAGCCTGATGTCGGGTTTCGTGTTTGTCGCCCCGGTACTCGCGATCGGACTGTACTCCATCAGCTGTCAACTGCAGCGCGGACTCGAGCCGCAGATCGGCTATTGTCTGCGCGAAGGCCGCCGCAATCTCGGCAACGAGATGGTATTTTCCATGATCCTGCTGGTCATCTTCCTGGTCTGGGCACGCGCAGCATCCATGGTGCACGTGTTCTTTCCGGTCGAGGCCCATCCCACCCTGCACAGTCTGGCCGCCTTCCTGATCATCGGCTCGGTTGTGGGGTCGATATTTGCCGCTGTGGTCTTCTGCGCGAGCGCCTTTTCCCTGCCGATGATGCTTGACCGCAAAGTCGATACGGTCACTGCGGTGCTCACCAGTGCCAACGCGGTACTGCGGAACAAGGCACCCATGGCCCTGTGGGCGGGCCTTATTGTGCTGTCGCTGGCGGTGAGTTTTCTGACCGCCTTTCTGGGACTGGCCGTGCTGATGCCGGTTATCGGCTATGCCGCCTGGCACGGTTACCGTGACACCGTCCTTGCCAATGACTGGCCCAGCAATCAGCCGGAATAGGCCAGCACGGTTCCGTCAAAAGCCAAAGGGCCGGTAAGTCTCGCCGGCCTCGGTCGTCAGCGCGGCATACCCTGCCAGAGCATCTCGTAGCCGATTTCATAAATCTCTTCGCAGTAATCGCACAGGGCGGAGAATCTTTCCCTGAATCGCTCGTCGGCGTGGGAAGACTCATGGTGGGCAAAGGACTTCCAGTAGGTGACAATGACGATGTGATCCTCGGTCATTTTCGTTGTGTCGAACGTACCTTCCATGGACACGAATCCGCTGTATTTGAAGAACTGGCCACCGACGAACCCGCCATCGTCGTCGCCGTAGCCATCCTTGACGGCAGCGCACAGCTCGCCCATCGCCCACTCGACGTCCGCGGGACTGGCGTCCTCTTTCAGCTTCACCACGTTGAACAACATGACACAACCGAATGGGATATTGATTGGCTCAAACATCGCGCTCCGTCCTGCAGCCCTGCTTGCCGGTTATTATGCACCGACTGACTCGCAGGCTGCCACAGACCCGGGGCTAATCGCTCCTTAAGGGCGCCGGGCGCAAAAAGACCGAACCCCGACGCCGCCGGCGCACGTGCCTCATGGCGCGGCGCCCGGGTTTACGGGTAAAGCAAAGGCCGTTCACGGCACCGTCGCCCGGACAGCGGCGCCGTGAACGGCCTCGGGTCAGGCAACCTGCATGCCTATCGGGTGGCGGGTGCCCGGTCAGCCGGCTCGGCGCGGGGATATTCAGTGGGCTCAATGAGACCGTTCTTGTTGGTATCCGCGGCGTCGAAGGTCTTTTCGAGCGCCGCAAAAGAAGCCGCCTCTTTGCGGGTAATGGCGCCGTCCTGGTTGACGTCGACCTCGCCGAAACTCACCGTACTCTCTGCCGCGATCGCTGTCGCTGCCGACATACCCAGTGCAAATCCCATGATTAACCTGTTCATTGAGCTTACCTCGCTTGTCGCTTCATATTGCCGAAATGGCAAACCCACATTTGCAGAGTCTGTGCCAGGCAGATAATGCCAATTACTAGTGTATATATAACAGTATGATACAGAATATATATAATAATATGGATTAATTATGGTCGGCGATAAACGTCGTTGCGGCCCGACACAGCCGGCCAGCCGGCCATCAACCGGCGCCCTTGCCGGGGCAACGGCGGTGCCGGCCGTGTACAGACCTTGCGCAAGCACGCGGCGGTTGGCCGGTACCGGCTGATGCAA
>JASFNS010000188.1:0-5037 GCA_050116915.1 Thiogranum sp.
AAAAATCCCCGGCGACGAAGGTTTCGCTCCAGAACGACGACAGCAGCATCCACAGCAGGTAAGCCAGGATCGCCAGCAGCAGCCGGTCGGATCCGATGCGCCTGGCCATTCGGGGCAGTAATGCCAAGGCAGGAATGAATACCGCGAAGCTGTAAAATTTGTACTGGTCGACGGCATTGGGGATGAAGAAGAAGCCCAGCATGAAGGCAAAATAGGTCCCGAAGGTTACCTTGCCGAGCATAGCCAGTGTCGCGTGGGTTGATATTTTCAAGCCGCTTGTCCGGGTGGCGTCTAGTAGTGGTTTTTCCGGTAGCCGAACACGCCGCCGATAAAGCCGATGTTTTCGGCGACCTCCAGCAGGCTCAGTGCCAGTCTGTCGCGCCGGCGTTTTCCCCCCGCGAGGTATAGGCAGGCCCGGACGCTGTGTCCGATGATAGCGGACAGCGCCCGCAGGCTGGAGCGCAGCCTGAGTTTGAGCACCGTGGCGCGGTTGCTCGCCTTCAGGCGGGTTTTGACATAGAACTTGGTGCTGCCGCGCCGCAGGGCTTCCGACAGCATGTAACGCAGGTTTGCGCGGGCCGCCGGTATGGTCTCGGCGGTTTTTGCGCCCGCGGCCCAGACGAACTTCAGCCCACGCTGTTTCAGGTCCTGGAACAGCAGTTTGTCCTCGCTGCCGCTGAGTGCGAGTGCGGGGTCGAAGCGCAGTCCGTCGGTGGTAAAGATGTCGGCGCGCAGCAACACATTGCAGGTCGCCGTGGGCGGGAATTCCTCGAGATCGCGGTAGCCTTCCGGCTGTTGTGGCTTGGCGAACCAGCCGCTGTTGCGAATCCAGGCGGGCGTGTCGGCTTCGAAGACGGGCAATGTGGGCCCGGTGACGATGTCGGCCGAGGTCTTGTCGCGTGCGACCAGCAGATGGTTCAGCCAGAGCCGATCGGGTATTTCATCGTCGTCGATCATGGCGACGAAATCGGTGTCTGCGGGCAGATTGTCCAGGCAGGCGTTGCGGGCGTGCGAAATACCCCGGCGGGACTCGCGCAGATACACCAGTGAGAAGGGGCAGTGCTGCGCAAAACGATCGCAGATCTCCTGATTGCTGTCGCTGCACTCGTTGTCGGCGACAACAATTGTTACCGACGGCGCCTGGATCTCTTCGAAGGCCTGCGCACACAGCCCCTGTAACAATTGCTCAAGCCCGCGGGGGCGCCGGTAGGTGCAGACGCAGACTGCGAGGCTGACGGGCGCGTTGCCTGCTCCGGTGTTCGGTCCCGCCTCGTCAGCCATTTGTGTTGCTGTGCCAGTGGTTGCTGCAAACGTCAAAGAATACCGCAGGCGTAAAACTGCCGCTACGTCATCCGGCGTTGGCGCCGATCAGCGCCCGGATTCTGTTGGCGACTGCTGCCAGTTCATCGGGCAGCGACCGTGTCGCCGGCTTGAACGGCTCGCCACTCCATACGGCAAAGCCCTGGTCCACGAGATGTTGCTGCAGTTCACCCAGGTCCCGGGCAAAGCCGGCCACACCGCTGGCATACAGCAATTTGCCGAGCCAGCGGTATAGCCCTTGCAGGGGCCCTCCGTGTCGGTCCCGGCCGTGCAGGCGCACCAGGATACGCTGCCAAAGCCGGCCTTTCAGGTCGGCCGGCAGGGAGAAGATGGCAAGCGGTTTTCCGCAGTCGGCCACCTCGACCATCATGGAAACGCTGTCGCTGGTGACGACAAAATAGTCGGCCAGCCCGAGCAGCGCCCGGTAGGGGTTGTCGTGCGCGTCGCGGGTCCATTCGTGCAGCACGGCGTCGTCGGGCAGTTGGCGGCGCAGCGTTGTCGTAACGGCTGCCGGGGTGCGCCGGCTGGTCGAGATGTACAGGCTTGCGCCGTAACGCTCCTGCAGGACCCGGCAGGCGGTAAGCAGTTCGGTGGTGACTGCTGCATCGAAGCGATAGGGCCGCGTCGGCCCGCCGACCAGTACGGCGATCAGGGGCTTGCGCAGCGCCTCGAAACGCGCTCGCCAGGCTTCGCTTTCGCGGGCGATGGCGTCCTTGTCGGCGCGCATCAGCGGCAGGCTCAGGCGCATGACATTGGGTAGCTCGGGCACGTGGTACTGGGGCAGGGTGATGACCAGGTCGAATTTCTCGATCCAGCGCCGCGGGCGGCCCAGCAGCACCACCCGCGTGGCCGGGTGTTGCGCCTTGATCCATAGCGCGGCCATGGCGTGGCGGCGCCCCACGGTGATCACCAGGTCCGGCCAGGGCGCCTGCAACGCGTCGGAGCGCTGCATGTCGAGGTGCTCAAGGCTGATGCGAAAACGCGGCTTGCCGAGGACATACTTTTCTCTTGGCAGCAGGCGCCGGGTCTCGTAGGGCAGTCCCAGGCGGTCGGCGATCATTTTCGCCTGGGCGTTGTCCCCGAGCTTGTCGCCGATCACCAGCCAGATGCGCGGTGTTGAATGCGGGTGTGCGTTCATGGTGAGCCTCACTCAGCGAAACACGCCACGCCGGTAGAGGTCCCAGACCAGTCCCCAGACGAACAGCAGCGGGTAGCGTCTCACCCGGTCGGGGACCTCGATACGCTGGCCCGAGTGACGTTCCAGTTTCCAGGCGAGATAGTCCAGACCGCCGTCAAAGGTGAACAGCGCCTTGCTCAGGCGCGCCAGCGACAGCAGCTTGCCCTGCAGGGTGCGCAGCCGCCAGCCGACGCGGTTGCGCCACCGGCGCGAGTCCGGCAGCTCGGCCGTATAGTCCTCGTCGGCGAGTTGCAAGGTAGTGCCGAGCAGGGGAGCTGCCAGTTCGGTCACCCGGCGGTAATAGGCGCCGTTGACTTGCGTCAGCTCGGCCGCGCGCCCCGTCGATTCCGGCCTGAGTTCGGTGGCGTAGCTGAGTGCCAGGGCGCCCTGCCAGAGTGAGGCCACCGATCCCTGCGCCGGCAGACTGGGCAGTGCGCGCTCCAGCAGGGTGAGCACCGCCTGGGCGAGGCCGGCCGCAACCTTCGCCCGGGTTGCGGCGTCGCGCGACCAGGCGACCGCAGTGGGCTGGCTGAAGCGTCCCCACAGGTAGGAATGAAACCAGCGTCTGGACGTGCCCGCGGCGAAGTCCCGTTCGCTGAGGATCGCATACTTGCAGCGCACGCAACGGTCTTCGTACGGAAACTCGGCGTAAAAGACGTTGGGAGGCAACAGCCGGTTCCACAGCGCCTTGAATGCGCTGCTGTTGGCGCTGCGATAGTTGTCGACAATGAGGTAAAGGTCTACGAGGCCGTCGAAAGGATCACCGCTGCGCAGGCAGGAGCCATAGAACAGGATTGCCGTGACGCAGCTGCCATAGCGCTGCCTGAGCGCCTCGGTCAGGTGCAGCAGGGCCGGGTGCCGGGGTGCCGGCGTGAGCGCCAGCAGTGTCCCGGCGAGCGGTGCAATGGGGTCGTTTGTGGTCACTTTTTCGCGTCGGTTATGCGCAGGAAACTCAGATTGCCAGCGCTGGTAATGGTAAGCGGTCCGTGCTCGGCGCTGGCCCGGTGCATCTCGCCGTCCAGCGTAAACAGGCCGTCCATCCACAGGCGCAACCGTTGTGCATTATGACTGAAATAGCCGTTGTCCGGCGTGACGTGCCGATTGGGTTTGCCGCGCACCAGCGACGGGAAAGCGCGCAGTACCTTGCGCGTCGGCTTTTCGATCCAGGTGCAGTGCAGTGGCCCGGGTTCCCGTCCCCAGAACGGGTACAGGCCGAGAAACAGGCGCTCCAGCGTGGAAACGATCAGCTGGATCACCGGGCGCGAGCCGGTGTCCGGATGTGAGTCGAGCTCAATACGGGTGTCGGTGGGTGTCGAGAAATAGGCTTCTTTGCGGGCGATGCCCCACATGGTGCGCAGCATCACCAGCCCGGGGCCGAACTCGTCGCGGATGCCGAGGGTATGGATGTTCTGCTTGCAGTATTCGATGCCGCTGATGATGGTGCCGGTGCCGAAAAACAGACCGTATACCGGGTCGCTGTCGACGCCGCCCTGCACCCGCAGGATCGACCGCACGAGTCTTTCCACGCCCCGGGACGGGTTGTCGGCCCAGGCCAGCATACGCTGCACCGCCCGGAACAGGTTGCCGCGCATCCCCACGTCGCCGGCATTCATGTTGGTGGTGCCGCCGGGCAGCAGAATGATGGCGGGGGTGTGCTCAAAGGGATGGCTTTCAAACAGCTCGGTGAACACGCGCGCGGTGGTGCCGTCACCGCCGTTGATGGCCAGCACATCGACGCCATTGTCGGCAAACGCCTGCAGTGCGGGTCCGATGTCGGCGGCGGACTGGCTAATCCGATGGTCGATGGCGGGGTGATTTGCGACAATAGCGGCGACTTTGCCCGGGTGGGCGCGGTTGCGGCGGCTGTTGGGGTTGCTCAGCAGGCCGATTTTGCGCGGCGTCGCGGAATTGGAAGTCAAAAGCTGTGGAATCTGAGTGTCGGTGTCGACGGGCATCCTAAATCAATGCGAGTGAATCAACAAATGCCGGATGCTGCAGGACTCACCTTTGCCCATCTGACCGATCCGCACCTGACCAGTCTCGACGGCGTGCGCTGGCGGCAGCTGCTGAACAAACGGCTGCTGGGCTACCTCTCCTGGCGACGCAAGCGGCGCGCCGAACACCGCCCGGAAGTACTCGAGGCGCTGCTCCAGGACCTGCGGCGGACCTGCCCGCAGCACATTGTGATCAGCGGTGACCTGACCCAGGTGGGTCTTCCGGGCGAATTCGCCGAGGCGCGCCGGTGGCTGGAGCGGCTGGGTGCGGCCGACGCGGTGACGGTGGTACCGGGCAATCACGATGCCTACGTGCATACCGCCTGGAACAGCACCTACGCCCAGTGGGACCCCTATATGCAGTCTGATCCGGCGTTCCGGTGTGCAACGCGGGCCGGGGCGGAGATGTTTCCCACGTTGCGCGTGCGGGACGGGGTGGCCGTGATCGGCCTGTCCAGCGCGGTGGCGACGCCGCCGTTCATGGCCACGGGCCGACTCGGCGCGGCGCAGCGCGAGCGCCTTGCCGGGCTGCTGCGCGAGACCGGC
>JASFNS010000189.1:0-5025 GCA_050116915.1 Thiogranum sp.
AATAGCTAATTATGACCACAAAACCGGGATATAAGAAACCGCCGAAGCGGATCGTCGAACCGCAAGCGGGCGCGGGAGATCAGGCCCCGTCCCACGATGTACTGAGAACTTTTTTCAATATGTCGCTTGACATGTTTTGTGTAGCCGGTGTTGACGGCTATTTTCGCGTTGTTAACCCGGCGTTTGAACGCATCCTGGGATACACCAGGGACGAGTTGCTCGAGAGGCCGTATGTCGAATTCGTTCATCCAGACGACAAGGCGCTGACACTGGCGACCGCCGGGATAAATACACAAGGGCCGGTAACCCATTTCGAGAACCGCTATCGTTGCAAGGACGGTTCCTATATCTGGCTCGCCTGGATGGCGGCGCCGGCATCGCAAGAAGGTCTAATATATGCCGTCGCACGCGATATCACTGAAGTAAAGGCGCGAGAGAGGGAGAAAGAAAAACAACGGGACCTGTTCAAAACCGTCCTTGGCAATGTGCCGGCTTCGATATTCTGGAAAGACAGAAACTCGGTCTACCTTGGAGCCAATCAGCATTTTGCGCAAGACACCGGTCTGCACAGTCCGGACGAGTTGATCGGGAAGACCGACTATGAATTGCCATGGATGAAGGAACAAGCGGATTTTTACAGGCAGTGCGACCGCAAGGTAATGCAGTCCGGACAACCCCTGCTGAATATCGAGGAGTCACAACGACAGGCTGGTGGCAGGGAGGTGTATCTCCTTACGAACAAGGTGCCGCTTCGGGACGACACGGGAGACATATACGGGATGCTCGGAATTTATATGGATATAACCGAGCGCAAGCAGGCGGAACTCCGCCTTGAGACATTATTCAATGCCGCGGCCGATTCAATATTCGTCATTGATTCCGAAGGTACGATACAGCGGTCCAATAGGTATGCCTACGAGCATTGCGGCTATGAGAAAGACGAGTTAATTGGAAGAAATATCAAGGCGTTTTTTTCGCCGAAATCACAGCAAACCTGCGACTGCAATTTCCCGCAGCTCAGGGAGACGGGGTCGGGCGCTGCCGATATTGAGTTTGTATGTAAAGATGGCCGCATTCTGAATATGGAATGCAAAGCAACTGCAGTTCCTAGTGAATCTGGTGCATTCACGTCGTTTCTGATCATTCAGCGGGACGTAACCGAGAAACGGCGGGCAGAAGAAGACATGCGGCAACACCAGCACGAGTTGGCGCACGTGATGCGGCTGAGCACCATGGGGGAGATGGCCTCGGGGATGGCCCATGAGTTAAATCAGCCCTTGACCGCGCTGGTCAGTTATTGCGGAACCGCCGCGTCGATGCTGGAATCGCAAGGACGAAAACCGACCCAGATTGGTGAGATACTGGATCGGGCCAAGGCAGAGGCGCACCGCGCGGCAAAGATTATTCAGAATCTTCGTCGATTTGTCCGTAAAGGCGAAAATGGCATAGAACCCCTGGCGCTCCATCAGTTGGTCGAGGACGTCGAAATGCTGCTAGGACCGGAGCTGAAGGAAAACTCTGTAACGATCGATGTGAATCTTGCTTGCGGCAGACGCAGGGTGCTGGCGAATAGAACAAAGATTGAACAGGTGCTTATAAATCTGATCCGCAATAGTATCGATGCGATCAAAGAGGCGGGCGTGGCCGACGGAAGAGTGCTCGTGGAGGCCCGCCCGGCGGCGAACGAAACTATTGAAGTAAGCGTCTCCGATAATGGACCGGGTATCGATCCCGAAATGGTCGACAAACTGTTTCAACCGTTTCAGTCGAGCAAGCCGTCCGGAATGGGTTTGGGGTTATCCATAAGCCGTTCGATCATTGAGGAGCATGGAGGCACTATATGGATAGAGGGTAAGCGCCCCAATGGCGCGCGATTCGGGTTCAGTCTTCCCGTATTCGGGGAAACATAGCCATGCAGGCCCACGCAACGCCACCGAAGCCGGTATCGCGTTGCAAACGGGGCGCGCCGGGAAGGTCGTTTTTTCAACGATCGGGGAACTACAGGAATGCCGCTATAGCGGGGTTCCGTTCATCGGGAGAATGTCCGGAACTGGCCGGAAGCGGCATCACCCACCAAAATCATATTGAAACACGAAACGTCTGCTTTCTGGCTCGAATGACTGCTCCACGCGTGATCGCGGCATGACCGCTTAGGGTCGTCTCCCGCCTGTTAGAAACATGCTATATAAGCGATTCCTGTAGGACGGAGATCGGGCAGTAACCTGCCGTTCGCGAGTGCGAATGACCCGCCCCTATGGCACATCCAACTACGGGGAAGTTCGGCCAATACCCGCCCTTTACGGCCAAACGACTATGGGCGAGTACATATCGTAAGCGGACATCCAGGTATCGCTTGTGATCTGCTCCTCGCCAACCCGCTTCAACGAACAAGCTCACCAGCGCCCTGCGCTGCCACCGCCACCTGCAGAACGTTGGGTGCAACGCTGAAACGCAACCAGGTGTCGCTGCTGCGAAGCCTCCTGCAGATTCCGCAACACCATGAGAATGTCCGGGCGCCGGGTTGCCCCAAGCAGCCGCTCGTACATTTGGCCATTGGCAATCTCCGCGGCGACACCCGCTTCACAGGCTGCATGCAGACTGGTATAGCGCGGAACCTTTCCCGGCCAGGGGTTCTCGGGCACGGGTAGCCCATAGCGTGCAAACAGAGTGCAGAGCGCTTCGATGTGGCGCGCCTCGGCGTCACGGATATTAATGAATGGCCGTGCCTCGCCGAAGTCGGCAATCACCTGGTCGTACGTTGCCCAGGCATGGTACTCGTCGTCGAGCGCCTCGTTGAGCGCTTGGATTTCTACGTCGGTCAGTGGATTCATGACTCATCCCCCGTGGTGGAAAATAGCGATAGTGCCGATCCCCGCGAGCAGCAGCACGAGCTGGCGCACGGAAGCAGCGGCGGCCACCTGCCGATGCAGTCCCGGGATGAGGTCGGCCGCCGCGATGTAGATGAAGCTCGCGGCGGAAATCGCCAGGATGTAAGGCACCGCTGCGCGCGTCTCCCCGAGCCAGAAATAGGCCATCACGGCGCCCGGCAGCGTGGCGGCGGCTGAGAGTCCATTGAGGACTATCGCCTTCGTACGTTCGTACCCATTGTCGAGCAGGATGGCGAAATCGCCGACCTCCTGCGGAATCTCATGCGCGATGACAGCCAGCGATGCGGCGACCCCGAGCGGAATCGAGGTGAGGAAGGCGGCGGCGATCACCACCCCGTCCACAAAGTTGTGGAAGGCATCGCCGATCAGGATCAGCGGTGCGGCGCGCCCGTGCACTTCGCACGCACTATCGTGGCAGTGACGCCAGAGTACGAATTTCTCCAGTACGAAAAACAGCATCATGCCGGCCAGCACCGTCGATGTGACAGCGAACGCCGGGGCCAGTTTCAGGCTGGCGGGGATCATGCCAAGGAACGCGGCGCCTAGCAGCGTACCGGCGGCATAGCTGACGAGGCAGGGTACAAGAATCTTGCGGATGCCTTCCGGAAATATCAGAAACAACGCGGCACCAGCGACTGCGCCCACACTCCCCAGGACACTGAACAGCATTACCCAGCCCAGTAGCATTGGCTTTTCTCCTCAGTCACTCAGCCATTATCTTTCTGCCTCGTCGACAGAAGGTAGAGAATGCGCGGAACATTGGTAAATGCTGGCATCATCTTCTCGAGGTTATCCCTTGGACGACGCTCGGCTTGCATACCTGCTCCTTGGTCTTGTTATTCTTCACTCTATGTAGAGAGACGTCTAACAAAGTAGCGATTGCCTAGATAGTCCACTTCTTCAAGCTTGCCCTCTGCAATTAAGCTTTCCACCACAGACCATTCTGTTCTGGCACGTTTCAGAAATTCTCTAACCGCGGATTCCCGCATGGGATGTACGGCGGTGATACTGAGCAGATCATGCCGCGCATCCCCGGTAAAGGCGAATGCGTCGCCCTCGTACCCAATGAGATATTCCACATGAGGCAGACAACTGGCCAGGATCTGATAGGCGCGGTTCACTGTCAACTCGCTCGGCCCGCATATGCCAGTCTCAGCAGTAGGCCGCGTCGGGATGGACAGGTAGGCCCTGGATACACCGATCTCATGGAGGAATCCAGCAACGCTCGCTACGCTATCCTGATTATCGTTGATGCCATGGATCAACATCGTCTCCGCTACCAACTCACCATGGAAGTGCCTGGCGAACTGGCGAATGCCGTCCATGATGTCATCCAGGCGCAGCGCTTCATGTGGGCGGTTGACCTGTTTCCAAATCTGCTCGACAACGCTATCGATCTTCACCGAGACCCAATCAGCCTTGCCAATCGCCGCACGGACAGCTTTATGCCATAGCAGCGAGGCATTCGAAATGACGGCAATCGGAATATTGTACGGCCGCAACAAGTCGATTGCCCTTCCAAGATTGATGTCTAAAGTCGGTTCCCCATCGGGTACGAAGGTCAGGTAATCGACAGGCTCACCTGAGCGGTGTGCCTTTTGCAGTTGCTCGCTGACCTCCTGATAGATATCTTCCGGAGCATAGAAATTCCGCGGCTCAACCATTTTCCCTTGGGTGGCTCCGACCTGGCAGTACAGACAGGAATAGGAACAGGACTTCGGGGGGATGTTATTAATGCCCAGACTGCGCCCAAGGCGCCGTGAGGGGACGGGTCCAAAGGCAATGGTCATTTCCGCTCCCGAAATAGAAATGTGCTTATATGCTAATTATATACAATAACCCATGAAGGACTAACGTTGCTGTGCGCCGTAGCGAAGGCCCACCTCCCGCCGTTGTGACAGAATTGTGATCTTTTCGGGACCTCCCTGTGACCCGCACCACGTAGTGTGCCCTGCAGTTAACTGGCTGTTGCCGGACGCGGTATCGCACCGTGTTCCCGGTAGCGGCTGACTCTCACTGATGAAAGACAAGGAGTGATTCATGAAAACAGCAAGCAAACTCACCGGTATTGCCCTGGCGACAGCCGCCGCTGCCATGTTCGCCGCAGCGCCCATGACGGCTTCCGCCGGCGATTCGA
>JASFNS010000190.1:0-5013 GCA_050116915.1 Thiogranum sp.
TCGAGAAACAACACGGTGTGGCGTACATCTTCGGCATAGCTTTCGGCATCGATCAAGCCGACGCACGGTGCGGTACAGCGCTTGATCTGGTATTGCAGACAGGGCCGGCTGCGGTTGCTGAAAAAACTGTCCTCGCACTGTCGTACCCGGAATGTCTTCTGCAGCAGGTGCAGGCTCTCGCGCACCGCACCGGCACTGGGATACGGCCCGAAATAGCGGCCCTTCAAACGCCTCGCACCGCGGTGCATCGCCAGGCGAGGATACTCATCTTCACTGCTCAGGTAAATAAAGGGGTAACTTTTGTCGTCGCGCAGCAACACGTTGTAGCGCGGCCGGTGCGCCTTGATCAGGTTGTTTTCCAGGATCAGGGCTTCGGCTTCGGTGTTTGTCAGGGTGATGTCGACGCGCGCCATCTGCTGCATCAGAGCGCGCGTTTTTGGCGGCAAACCGGATTTCCTGAAGTAACTGGATACCCGTTTCTTCAGGTTCCGCGCCTTGCCGACATACAGCAGCTCGCCGCCGGCACCGAACATACGATAGACCCCCGGTCGCGAGGTCAGCGTGCGCAGAAAGGAAGCGGCATCAAATCCCTGGGTGTGGCTGTCTGCATCGGACATATGCAGAGCATATCTCAGGAGAGGCCGTCGATCAGCTCCCGGGCGCGCCCGACCACAGCGCGGAACATGTCTTCGGTCAGGCGTCTGGTCTGCGTGTTATAGCGACTGCAATGGTAGGAATCGAGCAGTATCCGCCCGTCGAGCCGGTGCTCGGCACCGTGCGCAAAGCGGTATTTCGACAACGGTCGGGAAAACGCCCGCAACACCGCGTCGTGGGCGATTTTCCCCAGTGCGAGGATAACCGCCGTATCGGGCAGAGCACGCAGCTCGGCCTGCAGAAACGCGTTGCAGGTGCGGATCTCCTCGGTCAGCGGTTTGTTTTGCGGCGGCAGGCACTTTACGGCATTGGATATACGGCACCCCGTCAATGCTAGATTGTCGGCGGCCGACTCGGAAACCGGCACACTGCCGAATCCGTAGTCGTAGAGGGTTCGGTACAGCAGGATCCCGGCAAAATCACCGGTGAAAGGACGGCCGGTACGGTTGGCGCCGTGCATACCGGGTGCGAGCCCTACAATCAGCAAGCGCGCGTCCGGGTCGCCAAACGCGGGCACCGGACCGGCGTGATAGTCCGGGTGCTCCGCGGCGACCTGTTGCAGGAAATCACTCAGCCGGGGACAGCGCCGGCACGCCGGGTCGAAAACCGGACCGGCCTCACTCGCGGACATTCACGATCTCGGTAAGCCTTGACTGCAGATCCAGGGCGACGACCTGGTGTTCGTTGGTGTTGGCGATAAACAGCTTGTTGCGATAGAGGCTCAGTCCGCCGGGCTCATTCAGCTTGAAGTTGATCTTGAAGGTGCTGACTTCGCTGGTGGCGACATCGATACGCTTGATCTTGGAATTATAGGTGTCGGCAACCCACAAGGCATTGCGTTCCTCGTCCACGGCGATACCCAGGGGGTGTTGCAGACGCGCCTCCCGGCCGATGCCGCTGCGATCACCGAAATCGAACAGCCCCTTGCCGACAACGGTGCTGACCACACCGCGATTCAGTTCAACCTCCCGCACTGCCGAGGCCTCCGAATCGGCCACGAACAGGCGTCCACCAAGCGCCGCGAGCCCGGACGGCTGTGCAAAGCAGGCATGGTCCAGCGCACCATCGACGATGTCTTCGCGGCCGCTGCCGGCGTAACGCTCGATTCCCAGGTGGTTGAGGTTCATGCGCCAGACCTGGTGCTGCCCGGCCATGGCGATGTAGAGGTTGCTTTCGTAGTGAGTGAGGTCCCACGGGGAGTTAAGGGCCGCTTCCAGCGGCTCACGAAAATTGTCGGCCACATAGCGGCCCTGCCTGCCGGTACCGGCAAGGGTCATGACTTCGCCGGATTTCAGATGAATACGGCGAATGGAATGGTTATCGGTATCGGCGACATACAGGAAATCCCCCACGATCGCCATACCCTGGGGATTGCTGAACATCGCCGCGGTTTCGACGCCATCCAGCATGCCGGCGGTACCGCTGCCGAAAATACGCCGGATCTTGCCGTCGTGATAGGTTTCCAGCACCCGGTTACGGCCACTGTCGGCAATATAGAGGCTGTTGCGCGTCGCGAGCACCTTGCCCGGAAAGCTCAAGGCTGCCGGCGCCTCGGGTTTCGGCGCCACCGTCAGGCGGGAACGCACCAGCACACCTCTTTCTTCGGCGGCACCGGTATGCTGACTGATGAGCTCGTCGAGCTGCTTGCGCCGTCCTTCTCCGCGCAGGATGCCGACGACGTAGCCTTCCGGGTCGATGAAGATGATCGACGGCCAGGCTTTGATCCCGTAGGCGCGCCACAGCTGGAATTTGGTGTCATTGGCGACCGGATGGCGGATGTGATACCGGTTGATGGCTTTCTGCAATTGCGCCGGGTCGCGTTCGTTCTCGAACTTGGGCGAATGGATGCCGATGACGGTAAGGGTGTCCGGGTATTTGTTTTCCAGGTAACGCAGGTCGGGCAGGACATGCATGCAGTTGATGCAGCAATAGCTCCAGAAATCCAGCAATACAACCTTGCCACGCTGGCTCGCGAGCGTTAGCGGTTGCTCGACATTGAACCAGTCCAGATTGTCGGGCAGCTCAGGTGCCCGGATTCGCGTCGCATCGTTCATCAGTTTCCCCGTCCTGAAGGGTGCCGGGTGGCCTCCATGCGGGGATACTACCACCGTTAAATGGTAAATCCCCGAACTGGTTCATATTTCTGAAGCTTTTCAGCCTCAGGTGCAACACGCGATGGAGATCAGCCCATGGCGCAGCGCCAGGTACATGAGCTCCACTTCGGTGCCGGCGTTCAGTTTCTCCAGCAGGCGGTTGCGGTAACTGTTAACCGTCTTCTGCGTCAGGCACAACTCGCGTGCAATGGCCGTCGTATTCCGGCCTTCGGCAACCAGTAGCAGGATTTGCAGCTCACGGTGAGTGAGCTTGTCAAAGGGAGTGCCTCCCCGCCCCGGTATGCGCCGCTCGGCCAACTTCTGCGCCAGTGAATCGCTGACGTAGCGCTGGCCGCTCATGAGCGTGTCAATCGCCGTGTACAGTTCATCGACCGAACAGGCACTGTTTATCACGCCGGCCACGCCCGACTGCAACAGGCGCTCCTGGATAATCAGGTCCGACTCGTCGGTCAGCACCAGTACCTTGATATCGGCAAACTGGCGGTGAATCTTACGCGCCCCGTCGAGCACGTCGACGGCGGACCCGGGCAGATTGACCAGGATGATCTTCGGCGGCCGCGTCCGGGCATAGCGTATCGCTTCGTCGAAACCGGTCACGCCGGCACACGCCGTCAGGTAGCCGGAATCTGCCAATACCCGTTCGATACCCGCGCGCACCAGCTGCCGGGCATCGACCAGTAAAACATCAATCGGACTGCTTGCAGCCTGTGCAAACGAACGGGGAACCGCCATATCCACAACTACTGTGCTGTTTGTCTCAGGCGAGGTAGCGGCCGGCGTTGCGCTTACTTGAACAGGAAGAGCCAGGTTTTATTTTAATTTCATGAGCCTATGCGTCCATACTCATGCCTACGATCCCGTGGCGTATGGCCAGACGCGTCAGTTCGACATCGTTCTCCACGCCGAGTTTGTCGAACAGGCGATAGCGATAGGTGCTGACAGTTTTGGAACTGAGACACAGGCGCT
The DNA here is from genome assembly GCA_050116915.1 of Thiogranum sp. Lineage (GTDB taxonomy): Bacteria > Pseudomonadota > Gammaproteobacteria > DSM-19610 > DSM-19610 > Thiogranum. Next base: position 3,735 of record JASFNS010000190.1, read on the forward strand.
CGGAGATCTCGTGCACATTGCGTCCCTGGGCGACCATCATCAGCACCTGGACTTCCCGCTGCGACAACCGGTCGAACGGGGATTGCTCATTGCCCGGCAACATCGACAAGGCCATCTGCCTGGCAACGTCGGCGCTGATATAACGTTCGCCGCGGGCGGCCACCCGCACCGCTTCGGCGATTTCATCGACGCTGCAATGTTTGGTCAGATAGCCGCAGGCACCCGCCTCGAGGAACTGGGACTGAATGGGGTCGTCGACCTGTCGGGTTACCACCACAATTGCCAGGGCAAGGTCGCTGCGGGCAATGCGCCGGGTCGCTTCCAGCCCCCCGATACCCGGAATCTGGGTATCCATGAGCACAACGTCCGGTTTCAGATCCCGGGCCTGGAGCACGGCCTCATCGCCGCTGGTGGCCTCTCCGACCACACAAAGTCCGGGCTGGTCGTCCAGCAAGCGGCGCAGGCCGCAACGTACCAGCGCCTGGTGGTCAACAAGTAGAATTCGTATATTCGCTTTTTCCATAACCCTCGATCCTTGTGGTTTTGAAAAATCTTTCATTTGCGCGGGACTGCTCTTCCAGAACAGCAACCGCTCGAGCCCATCCTTGGAACCTGGCGTATTGCACAGGAACGCAACCACTTAACACAGAGAAACTTCAATAGTTAAAAGCAGTTAGATCAAACAGACACATCCCGGTCCATCCGACTGATTCGGCAATAGCATGTTCCTCCGCTCTACCAAATCGGTCGTCGCCACTTCCTCAACCACTACCGAGGTAGCGGCACGGTCACCGAAAGCTTCTGGTTATCCCTAACGCCGGCAGGCGATAAGCGCGCCGGACCGCCTGCGGATCACACTTTGCTTTGAACAAGCCAGCCGTTTTCCAAGTCATAGTGTTCTAAGCCCATGGGAACTCTAGCATAAATTCACAACAATGTCGGTACTAAAACCTGACACCACGGCTGGCGAGACGCATCCGCCTGATGGTGGACAATTGCAGGTCGCCGTACCGGCAGGAACCGCCCGCCGGCACCATGCCTGGAGAAATGCCGAAGTTGTATGGACATCGGCCGATCAGGCCTTATCGTGGTGTAAAATTGGTGTGACAATGTCAAAGCCGGCACAGGATATGGGGTTATTGGCCTTGCCAGGCACGCATCTGTTCCGTGAACAAGAATTAAAGGGAGTAACAAAACCTTGAGTCAGGTGTTCAATCAGTTTGTGAAATTCGCCTGTGTAGGCGTTGCAGGGACCGCTGTCCAATACACGCTGCTGATT
>JASFNS010000191.1:0-5005 GCA_050116915.1 Thiogranum sp.
GTCGCACGGCATCATAGCCGATACCGAAGGCGACAAGGATGAGCGCAATCCCGAGCCCGACAGTCGCCAGCGTTTCGATACGCCCGTGACCATAGGGATGGTCTTCGTCGGCCTCACGGTGCGAATGTTTGGCCGCGTAAAGCACAATAATATCGGTGGCCAGATCCGACAATGAATGCAGGCCGTCAGCAACCAGCGCCTGCGAGTGCGCTACCCAGCCGACCAGTATCTTGGCGATGCCCAACAGCAGGTCAATGAGCGAACCGATCAGCGTGACCTTGCGAACCTCCCGGTAACGCGGATTCACCAGCGTTTCGTCAGCAACAGTACTCATACAGGATATTATGCGTCGCAGACGCGGATTCGAATAGTGATTTCACCCTCGTGCTGCGCGATGTCGAGCACTTCATGGCCGTTCACGCGACACCATGCGGGAATATCGTGAATAGCACCGGGGTCTGTGCAGCACACCGCCAGCGTGTCACCAGCCTGCATGAGCTCCACTTTCTGCTGCGTTCGAATCACCGGCATCGGACACAGCATCCGCCGTGCGTCCAGCTGCGCATCACTCACAGATACCAGTCCTTCGGAATCCGATCACCGGGCATCGGCTTGACCTGGCGGGTAAGGGTCTCGCCGCCCGGCCGGTGGATTTCCACGTCGACGCAACCGGCATCCCGACCCTGGCTGAAGCGCGCCGTAATCTGTGCCGCGAGGTCCAGGTCTTCGTCGCCCGCCTCACCGTCGATCAACACCAGGGGACCGTTGTGGCTGGTGGTAAACAGGTGGGTAAACTGTTTGCGGTAGCCTTCAAGAAACCTGTTCTCACCATCCTCGCGCCCGATGATCATCTTGAAGTGCGGCCGCGGCCGCAAATGCCGGCCGACTTTGAGCAGCATGATGTCGTCGAGTTCGTAACGCCGGTTGCCGCGCGCCTGCCAAAGGTCCGCGAGCTTGTGCGAATACTGCCGATCGGTCAGGAAACAACAGCCGCCGGCCGGCTGCGCGTAGTCTTCAAATCCGAACTGCCTGGCAAGCGCCATCTGCGGTTTGCGGGATCGGCCTTCGAAACCGAAAAGCCGGTTGCGATCCACCCAGCCTTCGCGTTCCGGGCGGGTTTCCGGCAGGTTTTGCGCGCACAGCGGCCGCAGCAACAAATCGTCGGCACCCGATTCCTGCGCCACCACCGGCATGGTGGCCTTGCGCTGTGATTTCGGGCGCTGGCCGATCACTTCGCCGGTAACGATGAAATCAAACCCCCGCTTGTCGATCCACTCACGGGCCTTCTGCACCATGAAAATCTTGCAATCGAGGCAAGGATTCAGGTTGGCGCCGTAGCCGTGTTTCGGGTTGATAACGACGTCTTTGTATTCTTCAATGATATCGACAATATGCAGCTTGATACCGAGCTGCTCGGCGACCCAGAGCGCATTGTTGCGTTTGGGCCTGGCGCGGTCTTTCTGGCGGATGGCATGCGTGTGGCCCTCGACGCAAAAACCGGTATAGAAATTGATTCCCTCGACATGGATGCCCTGCTCCTGGATCACTTTTGCGGCCAGCAGAGAATCCAGGCCCCCGGAAATCAGGGCAACGGCTTTGCGCGGTTCAGTCATACCAGGCGTCGCTTCAGTGTTGAGTCACGGCGACGTATTGTAACCCAAGCCGTTCAGGGCGTTAGGCCGATAATCCAGCGATCTTGTCCGGACAATCGGCCGGCCCGCGGTTTGTGACCCGGCTACCGCTCGAGCACTTCCAGGCCATCGCGGTGGCGTGCGCTTAGTGTTTGCCGCGACTGCCCGTGGTCACCGGTGTACCGCTGCTGGTCTCGCCGAGCGTCTGGTACGCCATTCGGCTACCGGTATCCGCCCACAACTCGGCAGCAGCCAGCGGCCCCAGCGCCGGTTCACCGGACAGGCCACGCATGGCCTGCAAAACGTCCATGACCGGGACGAACGCCTCGGACAGCTGGGCGTAGAGCCGGTCGCTTTCCCCGTCGACCAGCATTGCCAGCTGGCGATAGGCGCTGCGCCCGAGGCGTACAAAATAGCTCACCCGCACCAGGCGTCGTTCGGCCAACTTAGGGAAAAATCCTGAAAACAGCAGGCATTTGTCGCCAACATCTCGCAACATGTCAGGTTGCTGCCTACCCTCGCCTTGCGCGTCCAGAAACTCGAGGGCCATTGCCCTGGCCACCAGGTCGGGGCGCCCCGTAAACCGCATCAGCATGAAAACAAGATAAGATTCAAGTGTTTCGGTGAGCGTGTGCTGACAGGCGTGTTGCGCTTCAGCAACCAGGGCGTGCCATTGCGCAGTGTCCGTGGGTTGCAGTACCAGTGACTTCATAGACCACCTCGGTTTCCATTCCCTCATTTCGTGTATCGACCAGTAAAGAATAGTCCTTGAAAACCCGGACTCTTTACGGGTCAGCAAATTATCCCTGCCGCCCTACATCCGACTGCCTGTGCAGGCTATACTGCGCGCCTTTAACCACTTCAGACCGCTAAACCGAGCCGTTTTGATCGCCACAGACAAAAATAACGCCCGCACTTTCCAGGGTTTGATTCTCGCGCTGCAGAATTACTGGTCCCGCCAGGGCTGCGTACTGCTGCAACCCTACGACATGGAGGTGGGCGCCGGAACCTTCCACCCGGCCACCTTCCTGCGTGCCATTGGACCGGAACCGTGGCGCACCGCCTATGTTCAGCCGTCGCGCCGCCCCACCGATGGCCGCTACGGTGAAAACCCGAACCGGCTGCAGCACTACTACCAGTACCAGGTACTGCTGAAACCAAGCCCGGACAACATTCAGGATCTTTACCTGGAATCCTTGAAGGAGTTGGGCATCGACCCGCTGGTGCATGACATCCGCTTTGTCGAGGACAACTGGGAGTCGCCGACTCTCGGCGCCTGGGGCCTGGGCTGGGAAGTCTGGCTCAACGGGATGGAGGTTACCCAGTTCACCTACTTCCAGCAGGTGGGCGGCCTGGACTGTAAACCGGTCAGCGGTGAAATCACCTACGGACTGGAGCGCATCGCCATGTACCTGCAAGGTGTCGAGAGCGTGTTCGACCTGGTGTGGACACAGGGCCCGCACGGCAAGGTGCTGTACGGCGACGTGTTCCATCAGAATGAAGTGGAGATGTCGACTTACAATTTCGAACACGCCGATGTCGATGAACTGTTTCACTGGTTCGACGTATGCGAACGCGACAGCCAGAAGCTGATCGAGACCGGTCTGCCGTTGCCCGCTTATGAGCTGATGCTCAAGGCGTCGCACACCTTCAACCTGCTCGATGCGCGCAGTGCTATTTCGGTGACGGAACGCCAGCGCTTCATTCTGCGTGTTCGAGCGCTGGCGCGGGCAGTCGCACAAGCCTATTACGAGCGACGTGAATCGCTGGGCTTCCCGATGTTGCAACCGGGAGCGCCGGGATGAGCGAACAACGCGACCTGTTGATCGAGATCGGCACCGAGGAGCTGCCGCCCAAGGCGCTGCATAGACTGTCGCTGGCGTTTGCCGATGCCATGACCAAAGAATTGGATGCGGCCGGCCTGCGGCCGGAGCGCACGCTTGTCTATGCGGCGCCACGGCGGCTGGCCCTGTTGATCAAGTCACTGCCGGTGCGCCAGGCGGACCGGGAAAGCGTCCGCCGGGGCCCGGCGCTGACGGCGGCATTCGACGATGATGGCTGCCCGACGCAAGCGGCCATCGGTTTTGCCGGTTCCTGCGGCGTCGACGTCGAGGCATTGGATCGGCTGGAGACCGGGAAGGGCAGCTGGCTGTCTTTCCGCATGGTGGAAAAGGGCCAGGCCACAGCTGCGCTGGTCCCCGGCGTGCTGAGCAAGTCACTCGCAGCACTGCCGATACCCAAGCGCATGCGCTGGGGCGATCGCGACGATGAATTCGTGCGCCCGGTGCACTGGGTGGTGCTGCTGTTCGGCGATGAGGTCATCGACGCGGAAATACTCGGTGTCAAGACCGGCAGGCACACGTACGGGCATCGCTTTCATCATCCACAGGGCATGTATCTCGCCGAGCCCGAAGCGTATCTGCCACTACTCGAGACCGAGGGCCACGTACTGCCCGACTATGACGCGCGGCGCGAGGCCGTTCGCGCGCAGGTCATTGAACAGGGGAACCTGCTTGGCGGTAAGGCACTCATCGACGACGATCTGCTCGACGAAGTAACTGCCCTTGTGGAGTGGCCGGTAGCCATCTCCGGGCAGTTCGATACAGACTTTCTCCAGGTCCCCTCAGAAGCGCTGATCTCCAGCATGCAGGACCACCAAAAGTATTTTCCGGTCGTCGATAACAACGGCAAGCTGCTGGCGCATTTCATTACCGTGGCCAATCTGGCGAGCCGGGATCCCGCACAGATCAAGGCCGGTAACGAACGGGTCATACGGCCACGTCTCGCCGATGCCGCGTTCTTCTGGCAGCAGGATCGCAAACAGACACTGGCCGCGCGTGCCGAAAAGCTGCGCAGCATGGTATTCCAGAAAAGACTCGGCACACTGTTCGACAAGCAGGAGCGGGTTGCGGCACTCGCGGGACTGATCGCTGCCAGCATCGGCGCAGACACCAGGCATGCCGAACGCGCCGCGCGGCTGAGCAAGTGTGACCTGCTCACCAGTATGGTGTATGAGTTCCCGGAACTGCAGGGCGTCATGGGACGCTACTACGCACTGCACGACGGTGAGCCCGCTGCGGTGGCGGACGCGATTCAACAGCACTACCTGCCACGCTTTGCGGGCGATGAGCTGCCCGCCGCGGGCGTGGCCCAGTCCGTCGCGCTTGCAGATAGAATCGACAGCCTGATCGGTATTTTCGCCATCGGTCAGCAACCCAGCGGTGACAAAGATCCATTTGCACTGCGTCGCGCGGCACTGGGTGTTATCCGCCTCTGTATCGAAAAAGAACTGGACCTGGATCTCGACGAACTGCTGAAAGCAGCCGCCACTGCATTCGCAGGCGAGCTTGATGCGAGCCCCGCGGTTGCCGAGG
>JASFNS010000192.1:0-4972 GCA_050116915.1 Thiogranum sp.
TCCTGAACGTTTTTCAACGTCTCGATCTGGGTCTCGAACATCCGCTGCAGGTTGGCAGAATAGGAGACGATGACCCGCGTGGTAAGTGTCGCGATAATGCCGAGAATGAACAGCGTCTCGACAATGAACTCCTGCTCGATCTGGCTGACCGTTGCGGACGGCAGCGAGACATCGATATTGATATAGCCATAGGCGCTGATCGCCGTTGCGCTGACAATCAGGAGCACGGTAGTACTCAGGAATATGCTCAGTTTCTGCGCAACGGGAAGCGCGTTGCTGTTCAGCGGCGCGCTATCGCTCTGGACGTCGTGACTGGATCGCACCCGGTGCAGCGCGCTGTCGATGCTTGCGAAGTAACCAATGGCCAATGCCCATATGCCGGTCTTCAACGCGCTGTATACCGGGTGCCGGTAAACCAGAAACTCGGACGCCAGCAGGACCAGCGCGATGAGCGCGAACAGGCCCAGGTCGAGGTAAAGCTGGCGGCGGGAGCGGTTGAGCGGCGAGACATTCAGCACCAGCGTCGGCTCGAGCAGCGACCGGGCCACACCGGAAACAAAATACGGCAGGGAAATCAAAAAGATAATGTAGTATTGCGGGTACCCCTGGTAATCCGAGGCGCTACGGAACGCAAATATGCTCAGCACCAGCACGCTGAGCAGGTAGTAGGCGTAGATCTGGAAACGGGACGGATAGGTCATCTCTATATATTTCGCCATAAACGGCGAAATTATTAGCGCTGGATCGCAAAACTAATGTGATGCGGGTCACAGGCTGGCCGAAAGCGGCCCGCAGAGCGGCCCTTCCGGCGGACGGCAACGGTGCGGGAGAATCCCGTCAGGACGTGGCTGGCGTGTGGTTGAAGCGGTATTCGCCAAGGGTTCGTTCGCCGTTGTTCTCGACGGCGAGGAGGCGCACCCGCAGGGTGGTTGCCGGCAAGGCGCGCAGCGTATCGATGCCCGGAGAGAACACCACACCGCCGCTTTCGGCAACGAAGGGAACATCCTCCTGCCGCATTTGAGGCCTGCCGTCGCTGTCCACGTAGACCATATCGACCCGTTCGACCCCCTCGAGCGGCGCCTCCAGGCGAGCCACCACGACATCGTCTTCCGGCGCGACGGTGCAGTTCACCGAACCATTGAGCGGCAGGTGATACTCACGCACCTGCAGGCCGCTGCCCGCAAGTCTGCGTACGAACTGATCGTTGATCACCATATTCACGCCGCTCGTCCGTGCGAGTGCGCGCACCTCGTGCGCCAGCGCTGTCAATTGCTTCAGCCGGTGGCTGCACCCGGCACAGCCGAGGTAGTGTTCCTCGGTGCGCGCCTCGGCTTCGGCGTCAAGCTCGCCGAGCCAGTACTCTAGCAGGATATCCCAACCTAACGGCGAGCGGCAGGACGGGGCATTCATCGGGATTCTCCGGTGACGCACCCGCGCAGACGCTCGAGGCCACGGTGCCGGATAACGCGCACATTCGCCGGGCTCAGGTCCAGTTCACGTGCCAGCGCCTCGGCCGGCATATCGTCATAGAAGGTCAGCAACAGAACGGTGCGCTCGCGCTCGGGCAAAGCCTCGAGGCAGTGTGCCAGGCGTTTGTGATCAAGATTCGGCGGCGGCGGTTCCGGCGGCAACAGCGCCTCGCCGTAGGTTTCCAGCAGGCGTTCACGGCGCGCATGCCCGCGTCGCAGGTCAAGCACGACCATGCGGCATATGCCGAACACAAATGACGCCAGCCGTTCCGGCTCGCGCAGGGCGCCGGCGCGCAGGCGCTCGATCATCAGCAGCATCACCTGCTGCATGAGATCTGCGGCAGCCGCCTCGTTGCCGAGGTGGCGCAGCCCGTAGAGGCGCACCCGCGGAGCGAGCCGTCGGCACAGTTCAGCCTCCGCCTCAGCATCGGTAGCGGGCGCCGCCTGTCCCACGCGCCGGGCCAGTGCGGCGTCCTCCGGCGGGCGTGCGGGGTCCGGAAAAGACATATCGGCAGCATATTCCGACCTCCTTCGCATTGGAAGTGTAACGATCCGGCGTTTCGTTACACATACCAGCACACCCACTCAAAACCAGGAGGTCAGCGTGATAACCAACCAACAATCCGGCACCAATATTCACGAGATCGCAGACGGCATCTACCGGATCAACACTCCCGTCGCATTGCCGGGCGGGGCCTTCAGCTTCAATCAGTATTTGATCGTCGACGACAAAGCCATGCTGTTTCATACCGGTCCGCGCCGCATGTTCCCGCTGGTGCGGGAGGCGATTGCCGGCGTAATGCCTGTCGAGCGCCTGGGCTACATCGGTTTTTCACATTTCGAGGCCGACGAATGCGGCTCGCTCAACGAGTTTCTCGCCGCCGCGCCCGACGCCGTGCCGGTCTGCAGCCGGGTGGCGGCGATGGTTTCAGTGAACGATATCGCCGACCGGGCACCGCTCGCGCTGGGCGACGGGGAAACGCTGAAACTGGGCCGGCATGCGCTGCGCTGGTTCGACACACCCCATCTTCCCCACGGCTGGGACTGCGGCTTCATATTCGACGACACCACCCGCACCCTGCTGTGCGGCGACCTGTTTACCCAGCCTGGAGAAGGAAAAGACGCCCTGGTCGAAACCGACATACTGGGACCGAGCGAGGCCTTCCGCGCGGCGATGGACTACTACTCACATTGCCCGAATACCCGCGAGATGCTCGAGCGCCTGGCCGGTGAATCCCCCACCACCCTCGCCTGCATGCACGGCAGCGCCTGGCGGGGGGATGGCGGCGCGCTGCTGCGTGCATTGGCGGCGTCAGTCGAACAGCAGCAGTCCCGGGCGGCGTGATGCGCCCGGCCGGCAGATGCAACGGTTTGACCCGGTTGCGCTGCCGGTCCCGACTGTCTTTCGACGAAATTCAGTTGACTGCCGGGCAACGAAGCGCTCAGGCGAACAACCATCGCCGGATGAGTTTCGTATAGCGGGGCATGACCACATAGACCATGAGAAAAACGACCGTGCCCGTCACTGCCAGCGTGGTCAGATAATGGTCGTCCGGGAAGCCCAGCAGCGATCGCACCTTTTCTATCAGGCGTTCGCGAACCGGCGACTCCATCCATGCCTGCAAATGCGCCCTGGTGTCGAAACGTATCACCACCGTATAGGTCGACGTGAGACCGGGGATCGGACGGATGATGTGCCAGTCAAGATGGCCCGGCCAGGCCCTGCATAGCGGTCCGATCTCTTCCACCCACCTGTCGTAATCCGAATGCCTGTCCTCGCGCACGCGGTGCGTAATAACGGCCGTCGCTCCCGGGTCACCGGGGTTCACAGATGCTGCGTCTGTACCCATCGCGTCTACAACCTCATCTTGTTCCGAACACAAGATAGTCGATTAAATACCCGATACCTGCCCTTCGCTGGGTTATCAGCCACGATTGTGGCGGTCGAAATACAGTGTAGCTGGAAAGAGCCGCGCCAGCGTGTAATATAAACTAAAACAGCAGACGGCCAGGGATCATCCATGAGCATCGAAACCCTCATCGCTGATGAGCAAATCGAACAGGCGGGTACCTGCACGGCCATCGAGTTAATGATCCATCCGAAACAACACGACCTCGGTGGATTTTCGGTACGTCGCGCGCTACCGGCCGGCCGTCGGCGCATGGTCGGACCCTGGATCTTTTTCGATCATATGGGGCCGGCATCCTTTGCCCCGGGTGAAGGCATCGATGTCAGACCCCATCCGCACATCAACCTGGCCACGGTGACATACCTGTTCGAAGGCGAAATGCTGCACCGTGACTCGCTGGGCAACGAACTGGCCATAAAGCCCGGCGAGATAAACCTGATGGTGGCCGGTAGAGGCATTGTGCATTCGGAGCGTCAACGCGAAGCCGTGAAGGCCAGCAACAACGTGCTGGATGGCCTGCAACTGTGGCTGGCCCTTCCGGAAGCCTTTGAGGAGATCGAACCCGAATTTCACCACTATGACAGTGACCGGATACCCTCAACAACCGTTGATTCCGTCCCGGTGCGCGTGCTTATCGGTTCTGCGTACGGCTTGCAGTCCCCGGTGAAAACCTTCGCACAAACGCTCTATGTCGAAGCCCGTCTGCAAGCGGGTGACAGCCTGACATTACCGGACGGTGTCGCCGAGCGTGCCTTGTATATCGCCAGCGGCAAGCTCAAAGCCAGGGAAAGCGTGATCGATCAGTACAGCATGGCGGTTGTTCGCAGCGGACAAACCGTGACGGTGGATGCCGAGGAGGAGACGCGACTTGCCGTCATCGGCGGCGAGCGCCTGAGTCCGCGGCATATCTGGTGGAACTTCGTCTCCAGTCGTCAGCAGCGAATCGAACAAGCCAAAGCCGACTGGAAAACGGGTGCTTTCCCCACAATCCCCGGCGATGCGACTGAATTCATCCCCCTGCCCGAAGAATAAGCTACAGCCGCGATGCCGCACCATTTTCTGGACCTTGCCGCGGTTATCCTGCTGGCCTCACTCGCCGCCGTACTGCTGAGCAAGCTCAAACAGCAGCCGATGATCGGCTACGTGATCGCCGGCAGCGTGATAGGCCCCGCCGGGTTCCGGATCATCGAAGATCAGTCGCAAATCAGCTTCGTCGCCGAGCTGGTGTTTTGTCGGCGCCGGCCTGTCGGAATACGCCGGCCTTTCGCCAGCCTACGGCGCGTTTCTTGCCGGACTGGTTATAGGTAACAGTTTTTCGAAAGACAAGGTCCTGCACCGCATCGAGCCGATGCAGAGTGTGCTACTGATGATATTCTTCCTGTCCATCGGGATGCTGCTCGATTTCGGTGTCATCATGAGTGACGCACCACTCGTTTTTTCACTGTTACTGGCCACCATGCTGTTCAAGACAGTCGTCAGCATCCTGCTGCTCAGGCTTTTCCTGCCCAGCGATCGCTGGCGCTGCAGCTTTGTCACCGGCCTGACCATCAGCCAGATCGGCGAATTCTCGTTTATCATCGCGGCCGCCGCCCT
>JASFNS010000193.1:0-4971 GCA_050116915.1 Thiogranum sp.
GAAGATGCCCGTCGTTCCCACGATATCGGTATCGTTTGCCGGATCCACGTCCACGCCGGCAAAGCGGTCGGCGATATCGGCAGCATTGAGGTAGCCGCAGCGCACCAGGTCCTTGACCACCAGATCGGCGCCGTTGTTGATCAGCGTATCCAGCCCGGTATTCACCCTGAACAGCTTCTTGTCGCTGATGCGCGCAATCGACTCCATTACCGGGACTACGTCGGTGGGCCCGAGAATAGCCGTAAGGTTGCCGGTGTCCACCATGCCCGTGACATCGCTGGGGCGATCGACCTTGGTGGGCCGGATCTCCGGGTCGATCAGCATGGCTGGCGCCATGGAATTACCGCCGGAATCCGAGTTGCGCGAACCGATCAGCGTTACGACGTCACCGATACCACCGGCCCTGGCGATCCCGTACATGGGGTTGTGCGGATTGTTTCCGGTGTCGTTATCGGAACGCGCCGGAATCACCGCACCGTTAACGTTGCCCAGTGCGGGACCGGCTTTTTCGAGGATACCGCGCAAAAACGCACTGTCGGAATGGAAAGCCAGCCCCAGCGTGGTATCGGTATGGTCACCGTTACTGGTGGCTGTCGGGGTGGTTTCCGCCACACCGGGGATCTGGTCGCCCGGCAGGCCCAGCTTGCTGTAGCCGGCGGTACTGAGGAAATCCATTTGGCTGTTGCGACCTACCAGCACATTGGAGCCGGCAATGTTGGCACCGCCGGCGAGATCGAAACAGATAAAGGGAATCTTGCCGACCCCGCCGCCACCGCCGATGCTGCAGCCAATACTGCCGGCGAGGGTGGTGAGATCGCCGGAAAGCGCCGCATAGGCCGCACGCGGGTTGGCGAACAGGCTGAAAATCGACGCCCCCATCACCATGCCCGCGCCGGAGATGAAGCCCTGGCGCAGGAAGTCGCGCCGGGTCACAGGCCGCGGATGATCGGGATGCAGCAGTGGTGCATTCGGGTGCAGTGCTCTTTTTCTGTAACGTTTCATGGCTCGTTTCTCCTATTGCACCAGCATGGCGGCACTGCCCAGCACCGCCCCGCACATACCCTTGATAACGGCCCTGGTACGCGCATCATCGCAAAGACCGCAGGCGCCGCCCGTGGTCATGCGATGGAACAGGCTGCTGGTGTTCACCTCGGCGCCACCTGCGTCATAACCGATCAACTCGATTTTGACCTGCTCGCGCGTCGGCGCATTAGCCAGCGGCGCAGCGCTACCGGGAAGGCCGACCATCCGGTCATACAACGCGTTCACCACCTGGTTCTTGGTCGTGGAGTCGCCGTTGCCAAACGCCGTAGCCACGTCCGAGGCAAACCCGCTGAACCCGTAAGGAGGTCCGAAGAAGTTACTGCGCAGGACAGGATCCTCCACCAGCTTGTCGCAGTAGGTCAGCGCCAGCTGGGTGACCGACATCTGCTGCGCGGCCAGGAACCCCTGTATGGTTTCAACAGCCGGCAGCGCCTGGCGCATAGTCAGGTAGGTGGCCTGTACGTCAGCCGGGTCCACACCGGTCACAGCCGCCATGCTCGCATCGATTTCGTCAAAGGTGCGCAAACCGATCCTGGACACCACGCCGGGATCGGGTAACGGTATCGGCGTGGTGCTCGGATTGTCGACAACCACATTGGTTGCCGTACCCAGAGTTTCGAAGGTCAGATAGAACTCGTCCGCGTTCGACGCATTGGGCCCGTTTTCCAGGGCGATAACCGTGCCGATATCCGACAGCGGCTGACCGGTAGCCGGATCGTAACTGCCGGCATCCACGCTGACGTCCAGATTGGCATAGGCCTGACCGACATCCGCGAGCCTGCTGTTGATGCCGATGCGCATACCCTTGATGGGGATACCGCCGGGGGTCACGCTCGGGTCGAGATTGATGAAGGTGGGCTTGCTGAACAGGTAGCTGTAGCTGTCAAACTGCTCCACCTGGAACATGATGTAGCTGCTGGCCGGCACGCCGCCGATACCACCAACACCGAACAGCAGGAAGAACTTCTCGCCGACACCGGCGGCAAAATTCTGCTGGATCTGCTCCAGCGTCAGCGCCCGGTTATGGATAGCGACCAGCCGGATCACGCCCTGCCAGAGGCGATCGTTCGAGACCTCGTTGCCGAGCACCAGCGCGAAACTGTCATCCCAGTCATTGAGGTTGCCCGGCGTGGCGCTGTCCATGTCGCCGGTGAACGCGCCGTTGACATAGATGCGGCGCCCGTTTACCGGATCAAACGTCACCACAACGTGCTGCAGGGTTGCCTGCAGGCGTTCGTCGGCGTCGGCAGTCGACAGTGCCGCTTCGCCGTTGGCATCGGTCGTACTGGAACGGTGCAGGAAGTCATAGTTGTACTGCGTCTGACCAAGCGTAAAGTTGCGAGCACTGGTACTGGCCGAATAACTGACAATCCGCGCCGGTCCTTCCTGCACCACGTTGGCCGGTACGACCCAGGCCTCGATACTGTACTCGCCCGTCGCCTTTATCAGATCGTGCAGCTTCTTGCTGGCCGCCGTTGATCCCTGCGCCTTGCCGTCGTTGATCCTGATACCGTAGCCGCCCACCCAGTCAACGTCACCGCTGATGGTCAGGTTCAACTCGGGGGAGACGCCGCTCAGGTCGAGAACGGTATTGCCCGACCCGGTACGGAACTCGTACAAGGCGATCACGTCGTTTTCATAGCGGTTACCGCCGGCGGCCGACACGCCGTCCTGCATGGTCAGCGCATTACTGAATACCGTCGGTGCCTGCACCTGGTTGAGCGCAATCGAACCCGACAGCGCGGCGACAGCATTCTGCATCTCGGTCGCATCGCTCGCACAGTCGCTCCAGCAGTTATGGAACTCGTCGCGCAGACGCACCACCAGGCGCGACAGTGCCGGATCATTCAGGTTGATCTTCGACTCGGCAGCCACATAGGCGTCGGCCACGACAGGACTGGCGAAAAACGGCGCCTGCGGTGTCGGCGAGGTGTCCACATGACAACCGGAGCAGTTCGCCGTCAACAGCGGCCAGACGGTGGTGGCAAATGTCGTGGTATTGACGTCCGCCGGGAAAGTCTTGGTGGACCCCGGCGTCTTGGCAACCGGCGCCACCAGCTGTATTTGCCGGCTGCCGCTTGCGACGCCCGCCGCCCAGTTTTCGATATAGGAGGTTATCGCGGTTGCGCAGGCCGCATCACTGGGCAGCCAGCAGTTGTGCCCGCCGGCAATCTTGGTGACCAGCCGCGAGTTGCCGGGGTTATCCAGATCGATGAGCGGGTTGGCGACAGAGTAAGCCAGGTTGACATCGTCCTGGCGAACGAACTCCGGCGACTGGCCGCCTTCGACGTGGCAGGCGCCACAGCGGTTGGAGTCCCGCAGGTGCTCCCAGACATTGACCTGGAAGGCACGGACGTCCTCGGTCTGCGCACTGGGGCCGGTATAGCTGGACGAGGTCACCGTGCCGCTGTTGGTGGTCAGCGGATTGGTCTGCGTCGAGGCGCCGCCACCGCAACCATGCAGTAGCCCGATCGACAGCATCAGCAATAATGCGCGCGGCAACGTGTGTGTGGCCGTCGAGCAGCGTGAGAACAGGAAACGAACGCGAGCTAAAGTCATAACTGAATCCCCCAGGTTCCTTTCTCAGTTGCTCATGCAGGCCGCAGCCGCATTGGCAAACAGGTCTTTCATGTTGTAATTGGTTTCAAAACCGCTGGCGGCGAGCAGATCGGTCAGATCGGTCTCTGAAGGGTCCGACAGACACACGGCGCGATAGACCTTGATGCCCTGACAGCGCGCAAACGCTTCACTGCCTGCCAGTTCCTGGCCCAGCGTCTTGGCGCCGACTCTTTGCGCGGCCGGGATTTCCGGTCCCCAGCCCAGATTGGCATTCTGGCCGCTGCGCCAGTAGTTGTCCCAGTGATCGTCGGGCGTCACGTAGCCATATTTGAAGTTGTCCGAATTGATAAGGTACTTGGGCTGGACTGATCCGGGCGTGTACACCAGCCGGCCGCTGGCTTCATCGTAGTCGTAGTAGGCAAACGCCTGTGCCATCGGATCCATGCCACTGTGGCAGCCAACACAACTGTTGAGGAATATCCGGCTGTCACCGCCCGGGCTGCGGCTGACATCCTGACGGATGCGGTCCGGCGGACGGGTGATGTCCTTGAGCGGTTCCAGGTCCGTACACATATGGTTAATGAACGTAAAACGGAACATCGCCCGGTTGGTTCCGGCGACGAAAAACGCCTCGGCGGCAGCGCGTGACGTAATGACGCCGGCGGTGGCGTTGGCCGGGATACCGTTCAGGTTGGACTGCACGTTCTCCTGCAGGACAGTCGGATCGCTCAGGTCATAGTGCAGGTCTTCCAGGTCCTGGTAGTGATCGTTGTTCGCCGGCGAATATGGCGCCACCCCCGGGAGACCGGAAGCACCCTTGTAGAGAATATTCGCGGACAGCACCTGATCGAATCGCTTGTTGTCGCGAATCATGCCGATGACGGTGGCGCTGTAGTCATTCAGTGGCACAAAAACCGACTGGTCCTCGTTGGTCCAGGGGGAAGCGAAATTCTTCAGCGTCACGTTATAGAAATTCAACGCCAGCGGATTTTGTGCCGGGTCCATGGCAAGTTCCGCGGCCGCCACCCCGCTGCCGCCGTTGTCTATGATGGATTGCTCCATGGCGTCCAGCACCGCCTCGGTGGGCGCTACGCCGGTCAAGCGGTCGTGGATACGCTTGGCCTGTTGCCGCTCGGCATCACCGGCCAGAACATTCGCCGCAAATGCCGCCGTCAGGACGCCGGCAAGACAGATCCGAACCCCCGTCTGAACCAGATCCCCCCAAGCCCCGTTAGGCTGCGTGCACGTCTGAATCATTTGGACGCCTCATCATTTGTTTTCTTCACGGTTCCCGCCGTTTGCAAAAAGCGGTCCAGCCGTTATGCGGCCCGACTTAGGGTGGACCTTAAAACAGCGCAGGGATCAATA
>JASFNS010000194.1:0-4966 GCA_050116915.1 Thiogranum sp.
GAGATCGTCGGGAGTAAACGCTTCACCCTTCTGGTTTATAAGGTTGAACCCGGCAATCGGCTTGGCCGAGGGTAGCAGGGTTGCCTGCTGGAGTTGCGGCGGCTTTGGCGGGCTGCAGGCCGTTAGCAGTGCAGTGGCCAGCAACAGCAGTATAATCCGCATCAGCGGCGATCGGGTGCGGTGATCCGTCATGGCGGCGCATTATCTCACCGATGACCGGCAGGCGGTAGGGCATCCAGGCCCTGTCGGGCTACGGTAAGCAGTGGGCGCAATGGCGCAACAGAGGCAGATGGTTTGACAGCGATACCGGAAGAATTGACGACCCTCGGCGATTTGATCCGCTGGGGTGCAAGCCGTTTCAACGCTGCCGCCCTGAGTTTCGGCCACGGCACCGACAATGCCTTTGACGAGGCGCGCGTGCTGCTGTGTCACGCCTTGAGCTTGCCCTTCCGGTTTGCCGACGACTATCTCGCGGCGCATCTGACCGGCGACGAACGGCTTGCGGTTTGCGCCTTGTTCGAGGAGCGTATCGCCAGTCGCAAGCCGGCGGCCTACCTGACCCACGAGGCCTGGTTTGCGGGGCTGGCGTTTTATGTCGACGAACGCGTGCTGGTGCCGCGTTCACCCATGGCGGAGTGGATCGAGCGCGGTTTTGCGCCCTGGCTGGAGGCCGAGGACGTGGACCGGGTGCTGGATCTGTGCACCGGCAGCGGCTGTATCGCCATTGCCTGTGCGGCGCATTTCGACAATGCAGAAGTCGATGCCACCGATATCTCCGCCGACGCGCTGGAGGTGGCGCGGCAGAATGTCGCACGCCATGATCTGCAGGACTGGGTGCACCTGTTTCAATCGGACCTGTTCGATGACCTGCCCGTCGAGCAGTACCAGCTGATCATCAGCAATCCGCCCTATGTCTCCGCCGATGAAATGCAGGGCCTGCCGGACGAATACCGCCACGAACCCGAAATCGGCTTGCTCGCCGACAAGCAGGGCCTGGAGCTGGTGGTGCGGATACTCGCCGAGGCAGGTGATTACCTCACCGACGACGGCATACTGGTCGTCGAGGTCGGCAACAGCGAAGAAATGCTGGTCGAGTGTTTTCCGGAGGTGCCGTTTACCTGGCTGGAGTTTGAACGCGGCGGCCAGGGCGTGTTCCTGCTCGAAGCGGTGCAGGTGCGGGAGTGTCAGCCGGTGTTTGCCGCGGCGTTGGGCCGGTAACGGCGCCCCCACCGGCAAGCGTTTTCGGACCGTTCGATGACTTCTTGGATGAGGATGGCATATGTTGGGAAGACCAAAAACCCCTGAACAATATGTGGATCTGGTGGACCAGGCCCTGTTCGAGATCGAGGACCTGCGCCTGGCGGCCGAGTACGACATGGATTCCATGGGCGCGGCTACCGAGTTCCTGGACGAACTGGAACAGGACGTGCGCAGGCTGCGGGCGTCAATGGCCGACGGCAGCTACCGCTTCGGCAAGGACAATCTGCCGTTCGTTAAAGTGGTCGAACCACAGGACGAACGCGTGTTGCCTTTCAAACAGTTACTGCTGAAAATCAATGAAACACATATCCACGGGCTGGACGTCGAGGATGACTGACGGCGGCGTCTTGACGCAGATCAAGGCGCCCGCACGCGCCGACCATTAGCCTGCCATGAAGCCGCTGGAGACCGCTATGTACGACAACCGCGTGGAGTTTGACGCCGACCTGATTCAGCGCTACGCCGGTAGCGGGCCGCGCTATACCTCGTACCCGACGGCCATGGAGTTTTCCCCGGCCGTTGATGAACGCACCTATATCGACTGGGTGCGCGCCAGCAACAGCATCGGCCGCCCGCTGTCCTTGTATGTCCATATCCCTTTCTGCGCGCACGTCTGCTACTACTGCGCCTGCAACAAGGTCGTCACCGCCAACCGTGCAAAGGCCGAGCCTTATCTCGAAAGCCTGTACCGGGAGATCCGTCTGCAGGCGTCGCTGGTTGACCCGGACCGCCGGGTTGAACAGTTGCACTGGGGTGGCGGGACGCCGACCTTTCTCAGCGACAAGCAGATTTGCGATCTGATGCGGGTGCTGGGCGAGAATTTTTACCTGCTGGAAGACGACAGCGGCGAGTATTCCATCGAGATCGATCCGCGCGAGCTGCGCGCCGATACACTGGTGGTGTTGAGAGAGATCGGCTTCAACCGCGTCAGTCTCGGTGTGCAGGATTTCAACCCCGAGGTCCAGCAGGCCGTGCACCGGATACAGAGCCACGAACAGACGCTGGGCGCACTGCGCCAGGCGCGCGAGCTGGGTTTCCGTTCCACCAATATCGACCTGATGTACGGTTTGCCGCTGCAAACGGTGGCGAGTTTTTCGGACACACTGGAGGCGGTCATCGAAGCGCGGCCCGACCGGCTGTCGGTGTTCAACTATGCCCACCTGCCGGAACGCTTCAAACCGCAGCGGCGTATCCGGGCGGAGGACCTGCCGAGCGCGACCGCGAAGCTGGAGATTCTGTCATTGACCATCGACAAGCTAACGGCCGCCGGATACCAGTACATCGGCATGGATCACTTCGCGCTGGCCGGTGACGAACTGGCGCTGGCGCAACGCGATGGTTCGCTGCACCGTAATTTCCAGGGCTATTCGACCCACGCAGACGCCGACCTGGTCGGCATGGGCGTGAGTGCCATCAGCTCAATGCCGGGTGGCTTCAGTCAGAATCACACTGCCCTGGAAGACTATTACCGGGATCTCGAGGTGCCGCGCCTGCCGATTGCCCGGGGTGTTGCACTCAACGACGATGACCGCCTGCGCGGCGATGTTATCCAGCAGCTGATTTGTAACAACCGGCTGGATACAGTGCGTCTGGAATCCCGGTACGGCATCCGCTTTGCCGACTATTTTTCCGCGGAGCTGGCGGCGTTGGCGGGTATGCAGTCTGACGGTCTGGTGGAGCTGGGCCCGCAGCAGCTGGCGGTGACAGCGCGTGGTCGTCTGTTGATTCGCAATATCTGCAAGGTCTTCGATCACTACCGCGGCGAGGCGGAGCAACAGTTCTCCAAGATGATCTGAGCGCGAGCGGCCGCGCGGGAGAAGAGGAGATGGCTGCCGTCCGTGGCGCCGGGCATCAATCCTTTTGCCGGTAGATCAGTCCGGGTTGGACCAGCACCTCGTTGGCGCTCAGACGGTCAAGCGGAAACTCGTCATCTTCATACTGCGCAATGCGGTCGAACACGTACGACTCGTCCTGGAGTTCGATGGACTCGAAAATCGGCCTGCCGAGGTAGTTGCCTATAGCGTGACCATGGTGGCTCACGGTTGCCCCCTTTTTGCTTGGTTTCGGATTGAACTAACACACTCAGACTGGATAGCGGCGCTGGCGGACAGGGCTTTAACCCGGGTCGCGGCGGAACGCTCATTGGGGCCGGCCGGTCGATAGCGTGACCGGAAAACTCCTGTACAATAACCCTCCATGTCAGGAAGCAGCTTCGGAAAACTCTTTACCGTCACCGGCTTCGGGGAAAGCCACGGCCCGGCAATCGGCTGTATTGTCGATGGCTGTCCACCGGGTATGGCGCTCGCCGAGGCCGACCTGCAACACGATCTCGATCGGCGTAAGCCGGGTAAATCCCGTCATACCACCCAGCGACGCGAAGCCGACGAGGTGCAGATTCTGTCCGGAGTCTTCGAGGGCAGGACGACCGGTGCACCCATCGGGCTGATCATTCACAATACCGACCAGCGCTCCAAGGACTATTCCAAGATCATGGACCGCTTCCGGCCGGGGCACGCCGACTACACCTACCAGCAGAAATACGGTGTTCGCGACTACCGCGGTGGCGGCCGATCCTCGGCGCGCGAAACGGCCATGCGGGTGGCCGCCGGCGCCATCGCCAAGAAATATCTGCACCAGAGCCTGGGTGTCGAAATACGCGGTTACCTGGCGCAGTTGGGTCCGCTGGAGCTGGAACTCAAAGACTGGTCGAGCGTCGAGAACAACGCCTTTTTCTGCCCCGATCCGCAGCGGGTCGCGGAGCTGGAAGACTACATGGACGCCTTGCGCAAGGAAGGCAACTCGGTAGGCGCCCGGGTCAACGTTGTCGCCACCGGCGTGCCCCCCGGACTGGGCGAACCGATCTTCGACCGGCTCGACGCCGATATTGCCCATGCCATGATGAGTATCAACGCCGTCAAGGGTGTGGAAATCGGTGCCGGTTTCGCCTGCGTCGGCCAGAAGGGCACCGAGCACCGTGATGAGATCACCCCAGCGGGCTTTCTCAGCAACCACGCCGGCGGCGTGCTCGGGGGTATTTCCTCGGGGCAGGATGTGCTCGTCAGTATTGCGCTCAAGCCGACTTCCAGCATCCGTTTGCCGGGACGCACCGTGGATGTCAACGGTCAGCCGGTTGAGGTGGTCACCACCGGCCGCCACGACCCCTGTGTCGGTATTCGGGCGACGCCGATCGCCGAAGCGATGCTGGCAATCGTGCTGATGGACCACTGGCTGCGTCAGCGGGCACAGAACGCCGACGTGGTATCGGCGACACCGGTGATTCCCGCCAGCGCCGACTGATGGCTGGCAAAGCCGCGCGCACGCTGATAAGGCCGTGTAGTCCACTGGCGCAGCAGCACTCCTAGCCGGGCGGTTGCGCATACCCATGTACTGGCGGCTGTCCGGCTTCTATTTTTTCTATTTCGCCTCTCTCGGTGCCTTGATCCCCTACTGGGGCCTGTACCTGAAATCGCTGCACTTCAGTGTGGTCGAGATCGGCGAGCTGGTGGCCATTATCATGGCCACCAAGATTGTTGCGCCGAACATCTGGGGCTGGATCGCCGATCACACGGGGCGACGTATCAAGATCGTGCGCATCGCCTGCCTGCTGGCCACGTTGACGTTCGCCGGTGTGTTTCTCGCCCGGGGCTACTGGTGGATGGCGCTGGTGATGTCGCTGTTCAGTTTCTTCTGGAATGCGGCGCTGCCG
>JASFNS010000195.1:0-4957 GCA_050116915.1 Thiogranum sp.
TGGCTGCCCGATGACGGTGACATGGACGCGACCCTGTGGACGGAACTGATCCCCTTCCGCGAAACCCGCAAATATGTGCGCCGCGTGTTGACCTATGCGACGATTTTCGACTGGCGGCTGGAACTGCCGCTGACACGCCTGTCCGCCCGACTACCGGTGGTAAAACAACGCTCCTAGGTCAGGCGGCAGACCGCGAGCAGCACCGACCTGTCGCCGCGTCCCGGCGGGGCCCGCGGACCGTCACAACCCGAAAGCCGCACTACCACCACGCGCTTGACCTTGGCCGGTCTTATCCGCACGCTATAGCTTCCGCCCGGTTGAAGAGAGCACCATGGACGCACAACGGATCATTATAATTGGCGGCACCGGCTTTATCGGTTCGCACCTCACCCACAGACTGGCCGATCTCGGGCACCGGGTCACCGTCGTCACCCGTCGCCCGGAGCGACACCGGGAGTATCGCATCGGTTCCAGGGTGGAGCTGGCACAGGTTAACCCTTACGACGCCGACAAACTGGCCGAACTGTTCGCCGACGGCGATTGCGTCATCAACCTCGTCGGCCTGCTCAACGAGGAAGGCGCCAGCACCTTCAGTCGCGCCCACGTCGACCTGCCGCGGGCTGTCGTCAAGGCCATGCGCGAGTCCGGCGTCAGCCGCTTGCTGCACATGAGCGCGCTTAACGCCGACGTCAATGAAGTCCGGGGGCGTTACCTGAAAACCAAGGGTGAAGGGGAAAACCTGGTGCACCAGTCGCCGGGCGTGGAAGTCACCAGCTTCAGGCCCTCGGTGGTATTCGGTCCGGGGGACAGCTTTTTCCGGCGCTTCGCCGGCCTGCTGAGCATGCTGCCCGCCCCGGTGTTCCCGCTGGCCTGCGCCGATGCGCGACTGACACCGGTGTTTGTCGGCGATGTGGTCGACGCCTTCGTCTATGCGCTGGACAACAAGCATACGATCGGGCAGCGCCTGGAACTTTGCGGCCCGCATGTGTACACGCTGAAGCAGCTGGTCGAATTTACCGCCGGCCTGGTCGGCAAGCGAACCACCGTGGTCGGCCTGCCGGACTTCGCTGCCCGTATTCAGGCCCACATCATGGGGCTGATGCCGGGCAGGCCCTTCAGCATCGATAACTACTATTCGCTGAAAAAAGACAGCGTGTGCACCCAGCCGGCGTTTCCCGGCATGGGCATCCACCCGCGTTCCATAGAAGCTGTCGTACCTACCTACCTCGGCTCGGCCAGCAGCCGCGCGCGCTACTACGACTACCGTTCGCGGTCACGCCGCGCACCCTGATGGATGTTTTCCTGGTCGGCGGCGCAGTGCGCGACAGACTGCTCGGCCTGCCGGTGGGCGAGCGTGACTGGGTGGTCGTCGGGGCTACGCCGCAGCAGATGCTGGACCTCGGTTACCGGCAGGTGGGCAAGGATTTCCCGGTATTCCTGCACCCTGAAAGCAAAGAGGAATACGCACTGGCGCGCACCGAACGCAAGATCGCACCGGGCTACAAGGGCTTCGAATTTCACGCCGACCCGGGCGTAACCCTCGAAGAAGACCTGATGCGCCGCGACCTGACCATCAACGCCATGGCAGAGAACGCCGACGGTGAACTTATCGACCCCTACGGCGGGCAGGAGGATCTCGCCGCGGGCCGCCTGCGCCATGTCAGCCCCGCCTTCGCTGAAGACCCGGTGCGCATCCTGCGCGTGGCGCGCTTTGCCGCACGCTTCGGCCAATGGGGTTTCAGTGTCGCCCACAGCACCAACACGCTGATGCGGAAAATGGTCGCCAACGGAGAAGTCGACTACCTGGTACCCGAACGGGTCTGGGCGGAGGTGGCCAAGGCGCTGGCGTGCGACAGACCCGAGCGTTTCTTTACCGTGCTGCACGGCTGCGGCGCCCTCGCGGTGCTGTTTCCGGAGATCGAGCGCGAGTACGCCGACGACCAGACCGGTCACGAGCACCCCGGCCTGCCACCGGCGCTTGCGCGCCTGCAACAGAGCGCCCGACAAACTGACGATCCCCGGGTACGCTTCGCTACCCTGGTGCTCTCCCTGGGCGAGGACCTGGATACCATGCAGCGCCTGGCCCAGGCCGAGACCCTGTGCAAACGTTTTCGCATACCCAACGATTACACCCGGCTGGCGCTGCTCGCCATTCGCATGGCCGAGCACATCGCGCGCAACGACGCCGGGAGCGCGCTGGATATCATGGAAGCCAGCGGGGCCTTTCGCGACACAAACCGCTGGAACCAGCTTCTGGATGTCTACGCGTGCTGTGGCAGGATCGACCGCTCGCGCGCCGCCCTGCTGGAAAACGCACGCCTGAACGCCGCCGCCATCGGCGCCACCGATGTTGACGGCGCCACGCTGGACGGCCCCGCTATCGGTCAGGCGATCCGGGAAAAACGCCTCCAGGCGATAGCGCAGGTCGTTGCGGGAGCGCAGTCGTAAACAATGGCCTTGCTCGCCGCACTCTCCGACTACCGCAGGTCGCGCGCCGCGCGAAAAACCGTCCGCAAACTCAAACAGCTTCGCACCCGCACCTCACCGGCCGGCTACACACTTCGCTCTTTCGACCGCCGGCGTTGTATATTCGTACACATTCCAAAGTGCGCGGGCGTCTCCGTGTGCCGGAGCCTGTTTGGAGATTATGGCGCCGGCCACTACCCGATCAGCGTCTTTCAGGAGGTTTTCGAGCCGCCGCTTTTCGACAGTTATTTCAAGTTTGCCTTTGTACGCAACCCATGGGACAGGCTGCTGTCGGCGTATCGCTTCCTGCGCCGCGGCGGTTTCAATGAGACCGACCGCCGCTGGGCCCGGCGACATCTGTCGCCTTACCGCGAGTTCGGCGAGTTTGTGCGCGGCTGGGTGACACCGGACAACATCGCCTCCTGGATTCACTTCAGACCCCAGGTCGACTTTCTTTCTCTGGCCAACGGGAAAAGCGGCATGGATTTTGTCGGTCGCTACGAACAGCTACACACCGATTTCCGCCGCGTCTGCGAACGGCTCGGCGCAGAAAACCGCCTTTTGCACCTGAACAGTGACGGGCACAGTAGCGAGGACTACCGCGCAGCCTACGATAGCGAGACCAGGGCTATTGTCGCCGAGGTATATGGCCGGGACATTGCCGCACTGGGCTACTGCTTCGACGACGGCGGCACCATTCCCGCCGCGCGCGCAGCATCACAGGAACATCGCAAACAGCACGATGCCAAGGATTAAACGATAAGCCACGAACGGCATCATGCCGATGCGATCCAGCAGTTTCAGAAAGTAGTGGATGCAAAAGTAGGCACTGACACCCGAGACCACGACGCCTGCGAGCATCTCCGTCCACGCGACCGGCTCGGCAACCTCGATGAGCCTGGTCATTTCGTACCCGGCCGCCATCGCAATCGCCGGCACGGAAAGCAGGAATGAAAAGCGTGCCGCGGCCTTGCGATCCAGCCCTACCAGCAGACCGGCTGCGATGGTGATACCGGAGCGCGATGTACCGGGAATCAGCGCCAGCGCCTGGGCCAGCGCAATGACCGCCACGCGCCCGGCTCCCAGCCGGTATTCGCAGCGGGTTTGCGCCCCGATCCTGTCGGCGTAACCCAGCAGCACCCCGAACACGATGGTGGTGGTGGCGATGACCAGCGGCCCGCGCAGAACGGTTTCGACGGCGGTGTGGAACAGAAAGCCGGCCAGGCCGAGGGGAATGGTGCCAAGTAAAACCGCCCAGGCGAGCACCGCCTCGTCGTCCGGATTGCGGGTACGCAACGCGCTGAACCAGGAATTGGTCATAGCCGCGAGTTCCTCGCGGAAGTAGACAATGACCGCCGCGAGGGTGCCGAAGTGCACCGCCACGTCGAAAGCCAGGCCCTGGTCGGGCCAGCCGGTAAGGACCGGCACCAGTATCAGGTGCGCGGAACTGGAAATCGGCAGAAACTCGCTTAGCCCCTGCACCAGCGCCAGAACGATTGCCTGAATAATATCCATGTGCGCTTCTTGTTTATAAACGACTGCGCAGGTCAGGCAGGGCGAAGCCTCTGACGTCGCGCTCAAGCTGGCGTGAAAACCCGATGAATTTGAAGCGCTCGCCCATTTCCCCGGGCAGCACCAGGCGCTTGGCCTCGTTGCTCAGTTGCAGGAACCGCCGCGTGTCGGCGGGGTCGGCCGCCGACAGCAGCTGGTCGAGGCCGCAGGCAAGGAGAAACTGTGCCTGGCTGGTGTAACCGGCCAGGCGCATCCCGGCGTCGGTCCCGGCCTCGGCCACCGCGGTGAAATCCACAAACGCGGTAATATCCTGGAGGCCCGGACACCAGAGCGGATCGCTGTGGGCCTGGTGGCGGTAGTGACACAGCAACGTTCCCATGCAACGCTGCGGATGATAGTACTCGGCGCGGCCATAACCATAGTCGGCCAGCAGCACCGCGCCGCTGGCAATCAGCGCGCACAGCGACTGCACCCAGGGCTTCAGACCGGGGCAGTACTCGGACGCGTACTCGCCCCGCCAGTGATTGTCGCGCGCCAGCCCCTGGACAACGCGCTGCAGGTCGTCATCCGGGCGCATCTCGCACCACGCCAGCCCCTGCTCGGTCGCGCTGACGCCCAGCGCCTGCACCTGGCCGTCCCGCCAGCGAAAGCAGCTGACGGGCAAGGCGTCGGCCACCTCGTTGCCGAACACCACGCCGTTGAACGCCGTCTCCGGCAGGCGATCCAGCCATTCAACACGTGCCGCAAGCCCCGGCAAACCCGTCAGGCTGTCCTGCTGCAGGGCCCGCATGGCCGCACTGCGTTCCAGAATAAAGTAACGCTCCGGCAAGGCCTGCAGCGCCTCCAGCTCCTGCAACAGGACACGCGCCAGCGCACCACTGCCGGCGCCCAGCTCCAGCACGCAACCACCGCTGACCTGCTGCAGCACCGACGCAATGGAGCGGGCGAGACAACGTCCGAACAGCGCACCCGACTCCGG
>JASFNS010000196.1:0-4916 GCA_050116915.1 Thiogranum sp.
CAGGCGGTGCGCGAGCGCGTTGCCGGCCAGGGCGCGGGGCAGGTGGGGGTGCTGGTGTCACCGAGCGCGACGCTGGAAGAGATGAGCCTCGCCAACCGGCTGGCCGAAGGGCTCGGGATCGGGAACATCGATCACCGCCTGCGCCAGTGCGATTTCACCGGACAGGCTGAACAGCCGGTGTTTCCCTTCCTCGGCCAGACCATCGAAGACCTCGAACATGTCAACGCGGCGCTGATTGTCGGCGCCAACCCGCGCAAGGAGCAGCCGATCATCGGCCATCGCCTGCGCAAGGCCGCGTCGGCCGGCGCCAGCGTGATGTTCATCAACCCGGTTGACTACGATTACCACTTCAAGGTCGCGCACAAGGCCATCGTCGCGCCCGAACGCATGGTGCAGTCACTGGCGGGTGTGGCGGCGGCGCTGCTGCAAAGCCGCAAGGCGCGTGCGCCCGAAAGCCTGCAATCTGTCATAGACCAGACGCTGCCCGATGCCACCGAGCAGGCCATGGCGGCCAGTCTGAGCGAGGCGGGCGAGGCCACGGTGCTGTTGGGGCTCGGTGCGAGTATGCACCCGGCGTTTTCAACGCTGCGCGCACTTGCGGTGCTGATCGCGGAATTGAGCGGCGCCAGGACCGGCTTTTTGTCCGATGGCGCCAATGCGGCGGGCGCCTGCCTGGCGGGCGTGCTGCCGCACCGTACCACAGGAGGCGGGTCAAGGGCGGCCGCCGGGATGGATGCGGCGCAGATGATCGACCAGCCGCGCAGGAACTATGTGCTGGTGGGTGTCGAGCCTGAATTCGATTGTGGCAACGGTGCTGCGGCGCTGGCCGCCATGCAGCAGGCCGAGTTCGTCGTGGCGCTCACACCGTTCGCCACCGAGCGCATGCGCGACTATGCGGACGTACTGCTGCCGATCAACTGTTTTTCCGAAACCTCGGGCACCTTCGTCAACTGCGAAGGCCGCTGGCAGAGTTTTGCCGCCGCCTCGCGCGCGCCGGGTGGCAGCCGGCCGGGCTGGAAGGTGTTGCGGGTACTCGGCAACCTGCTGGAACTGGACGGTTTCGACCAGAACTCGTCCGAGCAGGTGCGTGACGCACTGAGCCGGCAACTGGGCGAGGTATCGGTAGACAACAGCCAGTGCGGTGACGCCGCCGGTGTGGTGACGTCGGCCCGCAGCGGCCTCCAGCGGATCGCCTCGCTGCCTCTGTATGCGGTGGATGCGGTGGTGCGCCGCGCCGAGGCGCTGCAGAAGACTCCCGATGGCGATGTCACCGCCTTGTGTCTGAACAGCACCGACGCTACCGCGCTTGGTCTCGCCACCGGCGACAAGGCCGTCGTCACGCAGGGTAGCGCGTCGGCCAAACTGAAAGTCATTGTCAGTGACGCGGTCGCCGAAGGCGCTGCACTGCTGTCGATGGCAATCGAGGAAACGCTGCCGCTGGGCGCAGCCAACGGCAGCCTGACGGTCAGCAAGGTATAGGATCGGGATATGAGCGAAACCAGCCTGATAGACTGGATTATTACCGGCGGGATTATTCTCGTGAAGATCGTGGTGATTGTCATGCCGCTGATGCTGGGTGTCGCCTATCTCACTTACGCCGAACGCAAGATCATCGGCTACATGCAGCTGCGCATTGGACCGAACCGGGTGGGGCCGCGCGGCTGGTTGCAGCCGATCGCCGACGCGGTGAAGCTGCTGATGAAAGAAGTCATCGTGCCGACGCGTTCCAACAATTACCTGTTCGTCATTGCGCCCATGCTGGCCATCGCCCCGGCGCTTGCGGCCTGGGCGGTAATACCCTTCGGCGACGGCCTGGTGCTGGCCGATGTCGATGCCAGCCTGCTGTATATTCTGGCGTTGACCTCGATGGGCGTGTACGGCGTCATCATCGCCGGCTGGGCATCGAACTCCAAGTATGCTTTCCTGAGCACCATGCGCAGTGCCGCGCAGATCGTCTCCTACGAAATCGCCATGGGCTTCGCGCTGGTGGGTGTCCTGATGGCTGCGGGCAGCATCAACCTGGGTGATATTGTCGAGGGCCAGCGCGGCGGTCTGCTGCACTGGTACTGGCTGCCGCTGTTTCCGTTGTTCGTTATCTATTTCATCTCGGGTGTCGCCGAAACCAACCGCGCACCCTTCGACGTGGCCGAAGGTGAATCGGAAATCGTCGCCGGTTTCCACGTGGAATACTCCGGCATGGCCTTTGCGGTGTTCTTCCTCGCCGAGTATGCCAACATGATTCTGATCGCCTTCCTCGCGGCGCTGATGTTCATGGGCGGATGGCTGTCACCGTTCGAGGGGATTCCCGTGCTCCAGCCGATGTTCGCCTGGGTACCCGGCCTGCTGTGGCTGACGGCCAAGGCCTGTCTTTTCCTGTTCTTTTACCTGTGGTTCCGCGCCACCTTCCCGCGCTATCGCTATGACCAGATCATGCGTCTGGGCTGGAAGGTCTTCATACCGCTGACCATCGTCTGGCTGGTGGTGGAAGGGGCGGCGGTTGCCGGTGGCCTCGGCCCGTGGTTCGATTGAGGGTGATGTCATGATCCCTGCCTTGAAACATTATGTGAAAAGCCTGCTCCTCTGGGAGCTGTTGAAGGGCATGCGCCTGACGGGCAAGCACCTGTTCTCGAAAAAGATCACTGTGCAGTACCCGGAAGAGAAGACCCCGCAGTCACCGCGTTTCCGCGGGCTGCATGCGCTGCGCCGCTACCCCAACGGCGAGGAGCGCTGCATCGCCTGCAAGCTTTGCGAGGCTGTGTGCCCGGCGCTGGCCATTACCATCGAGGCCGCGCCGCGCGGCGATGGCACGAGGCGCACCACGCGCTATGACATAGACCTGTTTAAATGTATTTACTGCGGCTTCTGCGAGGAATCCTGCCCGGTGGATTCCATCGTCGAGACACGCATCTACGAATACCACTTCGAAAACCGTGGCGAGAACATCATGACCAAGGACAAGCTGCTGGCCTTCGGTGACAAGTACGAAAAGCAGATTGCCGCGGATCGCGCCGCGGATGCGGCATATCGATAAACTGGGCAGCTGAGCGGGTATACCACATGGCGTTTGAGAAACTCGTTTTTTATACCTTTGCGACCATCCTGGTGTATGCGG
Source organism: Thiogranum sp. (assembly GCA_050116915.1). GTDB lineage: Bacteria > Pseudomonadota > Gammaproteobacteria > DSM-19610 > DSM-19610 > Thiogranum. The sequence goes on from JASFNS010000196.1 coordinate 3,113, forward strand.
CCACGCGCGTGATCACGGTACGCAACCCGGTACACGCCGCGCTGCACCTGGTGCTGGCGTTCTTCACCTGCGCCGCGCTGTGGATACTGCTGGAAGCAGAGTTCCTCGCCATTACGCTGGTGCTGGTGTACGTCGGCGCAGTCATGGTGTTGTTCCTGTTCGTGGTCATGATGCTGGACATCAACCTGGCGCCGCTGAGAGAGGGCTTTATGAAATACCTGCCGGTGGGCCTGGTGGTGGCGGGACTGATGCTCGTGGAGATGATATTGGTGCTGCGCAGCAAGTCTTTCGACGCCGCGAGCATGCCGGAGCCGCTCAGACACGCCGCCGACTACAGCAACACCCGCGAACTCGGCAGTGTACTGTATACCGATTACGTGTATCCCTTCGAGATCGCGTCGGTCATCCTGGTGGTGGCGATTATCGCCGCCATTGCCCTGACCATGCGCAAACGCCCCGGGACCAAGATGCAGAACCCCGCCGAGCAGGTCAAGGTGAGGCGCGAGGACCGGATCCGGGTGCTGAAAATGGAGGCGGAATCGAAGGACTGACACAGGACTTCGCGGACAGACTTATGGTGCTTTCTGATTTTCTGATTCTGGGTGCGGTGTTGTTCGGGCTGAGTGTGGCCGGGATATTCCTCAACCGTAAAAACGTCATCATCCTGCTGATGGCCATCGAGCTGATGTTGCTGGCGGTGAACATCAACTTCGTGGCCTTTTCGCACTTTCTCGGCGATATCTCCGGACAGGTGTTCGTGTTCTTTATCCTGACGGTGGCGGCTGCCGAGTCCGCGATCGGGCTGGCGATCCTGGTGGTGCTGTTTCGCAACCGCCACACCATCAATGTCGACGACCTGGACAGCATGAAGGGGTAGGGCGTGGAAAGCATTTACCTGACCATAGTACTCGCGCCGCTGTTCGGCGCCATTCTTGCCGGGGTATTCGGCAAGCTGATCGGGCGTTCCGGTGCGCACTGGGTCACCATCCTGGGCGTGGCGACATCCTTTGTGTTGTCGGTGTATGTCTTCAAGTACATGGTGATCGATGGGCACGAGCCTTTCAACGGCCCGGTGTATACCTGGCTGGTCACCGACGGCGTGCAGATGCAGGTCGGTTTCCTGGTCGACCGCCTGACCACACTGATGCTGCTGGTGGTTACCTTTGTCTCTCTGATGGTGCATGTCTATACCATCGGTTATATGCACGATGACCCGGGTTACCAACGGTTCTTCAGCTACATCGCGCTGTTCACTTTCTCCATGCTGATGCTGGTCATGTCCAACAACTTCCTGCAGCTGTTCTTCGGCTGGGAGGCGGTCGGCCTGGTTTCCTACCTGTTGATCGGCTTCTGGTACAAACGGCCGACGGCGATATACGCCAATCTCAAAGCCTTCCTGGTCAACCGGGTGGGTGACTTCGGTTTCCTGCTGGGCATCGCGGCGGTAGTGCTGTATTTCAATACCCTGGACTACGCCGAAGTGTTCACCGCGGCGCCGTCGATGGCCGATGCCAGCATGGAGGTTTTCCCGGGCGTGCAGTGGTCGGCGATGACGGTGATCTGCATCCTGCTGTTCATCGGCGCCATGGGCAAGTCCGCGCAGGTGCCCCTGCACGTGTGGCTGCCGGACTCGATGGAGGGCCCGACGCCCATTTCGGCACTGATCCACGCCGCAACCATGGTGACTGCCGGCATCTTCATGGTGGCGCGCATGTCCCCGTTGTTCGAGCTGTCGGAGACGGCGCTCAGTTTCGTGCTGGTCATCGGCTCCATCACCGCGCTGTTCATGGGCTTCCTGGGTGTC
>JASFNS010000197.1:0-4883 GCA_050116915.1 Thiogranum sp.
CGCGGTCCGCTAAAACCTTGTCAGCCCGACAACCCGAGGGGCTGGCGCGATGATGCAGACCACCGCCAGTCGAATCGTTCCCTGCGAGGCGATGAGCGAGCGGGAATGCGATGCCCGCATCGTCGCGGCAAAACGCGCGCTCGGCGGGCGCCAGGTGATTCCGGATCACCACTTTCTGCGCGACGGAGTGTTCCGGTATGCGGGTTTTTCGGGGGATTCGCTGAAACTGGCACGCCGGGCGTGCGAGCCTGGCCGGCGACGGCTGACGTTGCCGGCGCGACGGTGCTAGAATCTGCCGGATTTGAAACACCCCGAGAGGCAGACATGGCCGGACACAGTAAATGGGCCAATATCCAGCACCGAAAAAAGGCCCAGGATGCCAAGCGCGGCAAGGTATTTACCAAACTGATTCGGGAAATCACCGTCGCGGCGCGCGCCGGCGATCCCGACCCGGCCGCCAACCCGCGCCTGCGCCTGGCGGTGGACAAGGCGCTGGCCGCGAATATGAACAAGGACACCATTGAGCGCGCCATCAAGCGCGGTTCGGGCGCCCAGGAAGGCGAGAATTTTGACGAAATTCGCTACGAAGGTTACGGGCCCGGCGGGGTCGCGGTGATGGTCGACTGCCTGACCGACAATCGCAACCGCACCGTTTCCGAGGTCCGGCATGCGTTCACCAAGGCCGGCGGCAACCTCGGTACCAGCGGCTCGGTAGCCTTCCAGTTCGCCCACACCGGCATTCTCAGCTATCCCGCGGACAGCGATGAAGACGCGATCATGGAGGCCGCGCTCGAGGCGGGCGCGCAGGACGTGGTGAACAATGATGACGGTTCCATCGACGTACTCACCGATCCGAACGACTTCGGCAGCGTCAGGGAGGCCATGATGGCCGCCGGTTTCGAGCCGGAGAACGCCGAGGTCACCATGCGCGCGGAGATCACCACGCCGCTTGATCGGGACGACGCGGAAAAAATGATCCGCATGCTGGAAACCCTGGAGGACCTGGACGACGTGCAGAGCGTTTATTCCAACGCAGACATCGCTGAGGACATTCTTGCCGAGCTCTGATAGGCTGCGCGCATGACGCGTATCCTCGGTATCGATCCCGGATCCCGCCTGACAGGCTACGGCCTGATCGACAGTGACGGTCAGCATGCCCGCTATGTCAGCAGTGGCTGCCTGAAAATCAGCGGCGATTCCCTGCCGGGCAAACTGGGAATGATCTTCACCGAACTGAGTGCGCTGATCGGCGAGTTTCGGCCGCAGCAGCTCGCCATCGAAAACGTTTTTATGCACCGCAACGCGGACTCGGCCCTGAAGCTCGGTCAGGCGCGCGGCGCCGCAATATGTGCTGCCGTGACCTGCGATGTTCCCGTGGCTGAGTATGCGGCGCGGGAGGTCAAGCAGGCCGTGGTCGGCAAGGGCAGCGCCGACAAGCAGCAGGTGCAGCACATGGTACGGGTGCTGCTCAACCTCGATAAAACCCCTCAGGCCGATGCCGCGGACGCGCTGGCTATCGCCCTGTGCCACAGCTTCCAGCAGCGGGTGCTCGACCGCGTGGCCCCGGCACAGCGGATGCGCGGCGGGCGATTGCGATGATCGGTTTCCTGCGCGGGGTCCTGGTCGACAAGCAGCCGCCCAGCCTGTTGCTGGACGTGCAGGGTGTCGGCTACGAAGTCGAGGCGCCCATGACCACCTTTTACGACTTGCCGGCACTCGGCGAGAGCGTGGCGCTGTTCACTCACCTGGCTGTGCGTGAAGATGCGCATACCCTTTACGGTTTCAGCAAGGCCTCCGACCGCAGCCTGTTTCGTTCATTGATCAAGGTCAATGGTGTGGGCGCCCGGCTGGCGTTGACCATTCTGTCGGGCATGCAGGCCAGCGAGTTTGTCTTGTGCGTGCAGGCCGGTGATACCGCGGCGCTGGTCAAGCTGCCGGGCGTGGGCAAAAAGACCGCGGAGCGCCTGGTCGTGGAAATGCGCGACAAGCTGACGGACTGGGGCGGCGGCGCCGGCGCCGGCGTTGCCGGTGGGGCGGCGGCGACGACGCGCCCGGATGTGGTCAACCCCGTGGAAGAGGCGGTCAGCGCGCTGATGGCCCTGGGCTACAAGGCGCACGAGGCAAGCCGCCTGGTGCGTGCCATCGACGCCCAGAACCTGTCCACCGAGGACATTATCCGCGCCGCGCTGCAGGCTTCGGTCAGCTAGTCTGCGTCAATCGTCGGGCTGCGGCATCGGCAGACCCGAGAGCTTGCACAGCTCGTGTACCGGGTCGCACGGGAACAGCCTGTAAATATGTTTCTCGTAGGCTTTCTGCTCGTGGAACTCGGTGCCTTTCCTGCCCAGAGAGGTGACCATGGTATGCATGGTCGGGTTGACCTGGTTTTCGTTGTAGTAGTCGCGGAAATACCAGATCAGTTCCCAGTGATCCACGTGTAAATCCAGATTGTCCTCTTTGGCCAGTTGCCCGGCGAAGTCCTCGCTCCAGTCCGCGAGGTTGCACAAGAAACCCTGTTCGTTCGTTTCGACGGTTTTCCCGTCAATGTGAAATTGTCTTGTCATTCACTATCCCGCCTGTTGTGTCGTCACTCCGGGTGACCGCTGCGCCGATCCGCGTTTTGCGGGTGTCGGTACCGGTTTCCACCCAAAGCGTAGACGACATTCGGAGACGGTCAAGGCAGCTTTGCGCTGTCAGCGGCGTAGTGCATCCGCGTGCCAGGCGAGGTGTTCGCCGATGAAGGTGGCGATGAAATGGTAGCTGTGATCGTAGCCTTCCTGCAGACGCAAGGTCAGCGGCACGCGGCGCGCCTGACATGCCGCCTGCAGGTTTTGTGGATACAGTTGTGCGGCAAGAAACTCGTCGGCGGTTCCCTGGTCGATCAACAGCGGCGGCGGCACGGCACCGGACTGGATCAGGCAGGTTGCATCCCAGGCCTCCCAGGCGCTGCGCTCGTCGCCGAGGTAGACACTGAAACAGCCTTCGCCCCAGCTGCACTGCACCGGGTTACAGATCGGGGCAAAGGCGGATACCGAGCGGTAACTGTCGGGATTTTTCAGCGCGCAGATCAATGCGCCATGACCGCCCATGGAATGACCGGAGATCGATTTGAGTCCGGGCACCAGCGGCAACTCGGCCTCGACCAGTGCTGGCAGTTCCCGGATCACGTAGTCATACATGTGATAGTGCTTCGACCAGGGTTGGCGCGTGGCATTGATGTAGAATCCTGCGCCCTGGCCAAGGTCGTAACTGTCGGCGGCATCCGGTACGCCGCCGCCGCGCGGACTGGTGTCGGGAATAACCAGCGCCAGACCCAGTTCGGCGGCGTAGCGCTGGGCACCTGCCTTGACGCGGAAGTTGTCGTCGGTACAGGTCAGTCCCGATAACCAGTACAGCGCCGGTACCGGCGTCTGTTGCGCCTGCGGCGGCAGGTAAACCGAGAAAGTCATGCGGCAATGGCAGCTGTCGGAGTCGTGCTGATAACGGTTGAGGTAGCCGCCGAACTCCTTGACGCTTTCGATTTTCTTCATGCGTACAAGTCCTAGAAGATAATGACCGAACGAATGCTTTTGCCTTCGTGCATCAGGTCGAACGCCTTGTTGATGTCTTCCAGCGGCATGGTGTGGGTGACCATGCTGTCGAGCTCGATGGAGCCGTTCATGTAGTTCTCCACGTAGCCGGGCAACTCGCTGCGGCCCTTGACACCACCGAAGGCGGTGCCTTTCCAGGTGCGGCCCGTGACCAGCTGAAAAGGCCGTGTGCAGATTTCCTGGCCCGCACCGGCCACCCCTATGATGGTCGATACGCCCCAGCCCATGTGGCAACACTCGAGTGCGTCGCGCATGACTGCGACATTGCCGATGCACTCGAAGGAATAGTCGACGCCGCCGTTGGTCATCTCGACGATGGCCTCGGTGACACCCACCGTCAGGTCACGGGGATTGATGACGTCGGTAGCGCCGAGCGCCCGCGCCATCTCGAACTTGTCCGGGTTGACGTCGATGGCGATGATGCGCCCGGCCTTGGCCATGACCGCACCCTGGATGACCGACAGCCCGATGCCGCCCAGTCCGAACACCGCCACGGATGCGCCGGGTTCGACCCTGGCCGTATTCAGGACCGCGCCGATGCCGGTGGTGACACCGCAGCCGAGCAGGCAGACCTTGTCCAGCGGTGCCGCCGGGTTGATTTTTGCCAGCGCGATTTCCGGCACCACGGTATATTCCGAAAACGTCGAGCAGCCCATGTAGTGATAGATGGGCTTGCCCTTGTGTGAAAAGCGGCGTGTGCCGTCCGGCATGTACCCGGTCCAGACGGTCGAGGCAATCGACTGGCAAAGATTGGTTTTTGTCGAGCGGCAGTATTCGCATTCGCCACATTCCGGGATGTACAGGGGGATCACGTGATCGCCGGGTTTCAGGTCCTTGACGCCCGGGCCGCATTCGACGACTTCGCAGCCGCCTTCGTGGCCCAGCACGCAGGGAAAAGCGCCTTCCGGATCTTCGCCAGACAGGGTAAAGGCATCGGTATGACAGACACCGCTGGCGACCACTTTCAGCAACACCTCGCCCTCGCGTGGTCCCTCAACGTCGATTTCTTCGATGGACAGTGGCTGTTTCGCTTGCCAGGCGACCGCGGCTTTCGCTTTCATGCAGATTCCTTGTTTCCGTATGTTGACGGCCTGCTCCGGGCTGGGTGCCCGTGGTCCGGCCGGGGCGTCCTACACTAGCGGAATTGCCCGGCCGGAACAATTTGGATATCAGTCGCTTTCGCATTGCAGCAGCGCCAGTGTCCCGACGTGGCAGGTGTGTGTGGGAGGACGTCGCAGGGCAGCAGGCGCCCCACCCGGTAGCCGGCGGGGCACAATTGGTCCAGGTCGCGGCGCA
>JASFNS010000198.1:0-4875 GCA_050116915.1 Thiogranum sp.
GGCGGTATCGTCCGCCAGGTCGAGCGTGTCTACCACATGGTGGTGCCGGTACTGCTGGCCGGTGCACTGCTGGCACTGCTCAGGGACTTTCACTACGTACAGGCGAGTTTCCTGGTCGCCCTGGCGGTATTGCTGCGTATGCAGCGTGCGCGCTTCTACCGCAAGACCTTTCCGGTGCTCAGCCTGCGGACCGCCAGGTGGTTGCTCGCAATGCTGGTGTCGTTGGGCCTGTATGCCGCGATCGGGCAGCTGGCGTACGACAATGCCGGCCATGCACAGGCGCTGTACGGGACGGTCGTCAATACGCAGCACGCGCAGCGTTTCCTGCATTCGCTGCTGTTGTTGCCGCTGTTCGCCCTGGGTATCCAGGGGTGGTTGTTTTTCCGCCTGCCGCGGCCCATCGACGACCCGCCGGATCGAGCCGCGCTCGAGACGGCCGGCGAGTTTCTCAGGCGTTACGGTGGCGGTGCGTTTGCGCACCTGATACTGGCAGGGGACAAGCAGTTGCTGTATGCCGCCGACAACCGGGTATTGATTGCCTACGCGCACATCCGCAATCGCCTGGTGGCGCTGGGCGACCCGATTGGCGACCCCGCCGTATTCCGCGACGCTGTCGAGGCGTTCTACAACCTTGCCGACCAGTATGATCTGGAACCGGTGTTCTATGAGGTTTCGGAGACTTATCTCGGCTTGTATCACGACCTGGGTTTCAAGTTGTTCAAACTCGGCGAGCGCGCGCTGGTATCGACAGCATCCTTTACGCTTGCGGGCAAGAGCCGCGAGTCCCTGCGACACAGCGTGAGACAGGCTGAACGCGCCGGGGTCGGCTTCGAGGTGCTGGATCCTCCCCTCGAAGATACGCTGTGGCGCGAGCTGCGCGCGGTGTCCGATGCCTGGCTCGCCAGCAAGCACACGGCCGAAAAGGGATTCTCGCTCGGGCGTTTCGATCGCGACTATCTGCAGCGCGGCCCGCTGGCACTGGTCAGGCAGGGGCAGCGGGTGGTGGCCTTTGCGTCGCTGATGCCCGGCTACGGTGCCCACGAGCAGTTGGCCATTGATCTGATGCGCAGTCTGCCCACAGCGCCGAAAGGCAGCATGGATTTTCTTTTCGTGCGGCTCGTCGAACTTGCCCGCGACACCGGTTACCGTTACTTTGACCTGGGCATCGCGCCGCTAAGCGGTGTCGGTGCGTCACGCCACGCGCGGGCCTCGGAGAAAGTCGCGCGACTGGCGTTCGAGCACGGCAGCCGGTTTTACAGCTACAAGGGGCTGCGCAGTTTCAAGGCGAAATTCAATCCCGAGTGGCACGCCATGTACCTGGCGCACCGGCCGCGCTCACCCTTGCCGGGAATTCTGCTCGATATTGCCGCGCTCATCGCCGGCGGCTATCGCCGCTTGCTGCGCAATCAATGACGGTTGGGCTATGCTTGGCAAGTGTGTTCAAACAACGGGGAAACATCCAATGATGGGTTTCGACCTGATGGTCTTTTCGCCGGTGATTGCGCTGATTTCCGGTGTGGCGATTCTGCTGGTGCCGCGCCTGCTGAACTATATTGTCGCGTTCTATCTCATTTTTGTGGGCATTATCGGTCTGAGCGCGCGCTTCTGAGACAAGCGAAGGGCGTGCTATGACAGAGGACAAAACCGCAGCCGACGCACCTGCCTGCGAGGCGACGGGTGAGCCCGATATGGCCGGGATCACGGTGGTGAACCTGGCGGCGGGTAGCGACGTCGGCAACTACCGTGAGGCCATGACGCTGGCTGGTGTCGAGGCCGACCGGCGGCTTGGCGAGCACATGCTGCTCGCCTGGTATGATCGAGAGCGGGATTTCGAGTCTCCCCAGCATGCCAGCGAGTGCCATCTCGACAGCGCCGTGCCGGGCTACGTGGACTATGCGCTGTCACATGGCGCGACGCTCAAAGTCGATTTCGACGACGGACGATTTGTATTCTTTTATCTGCCCGTATGAGATTGCCTGCGAAACAGCAGCACTGGTGGCCTGCGTTGCCCTTGTGCAGCCGCGCCGCTTACTCCCGCTGAGCGGGGACTGCGGAATGCGCTGCCGTGTGACGTCCGGCACTCTGGGTAACAGTACCCGCCGGTGCGTGCATATTGCCCATTCGGGGCCGCTCCGAGCCCCGGGTAATCCGGGTTAATCCAGTTAAAACAGCCGCCTGCAAACATGGCACGGCCAATGCTCCGTGTTCGTCAGAACCAGTATGTTTTCTGCCGGCCGGCGGCACCGGATCGCAGGGGCAGTATCGCAGCGAGCGCTACGCACCAGCGGCACGCCGGTCGGGCGCATGCCGCACAGGCAAGGGGTATTTCGATATGAACAGATCCGGCTACAGATATATGTCGACGCCAGTACATCCCACGCCCGCCCGACGCCTGTTCGCCGCTGTGCTGACACTGCTGTCATTTGTTGTGGTGTCGTTGCTGGGCGTATTGCTGCTGGCAGGTACAATGGCCATCGCACTGGTCATAGGCGCGCGCCTGTGGTGGCTGCGGCGATGCACTGGCAGGCAGCCATCCGGGCGCACGCTCAACCTGTCGAAGTCTGATTACCGGGTGCTCTCCGACGGCGATTGCCGGCAGGGGAAGGAGTAGCGTCCGTGGGACCGAGACGGCACTTTCACGGCATGGCGCACGGTATCGCGCTTATGCTGGGGTTGCTGACCGTGCTGGGCATTGGGCCGGTGGCGGCCGGCGGCGCCGGCACTGACACGCCGCAGGCAACCATCAAGACAGTGAGCGGGCAAGTGCTGGCCGCACTGCGTGCCAACCAGGAGACCTTGCGCAAGGACCCGGCCGCGGTTGCCGCGCAGGTAGCGAAGATTGTCGATCCGCACCTGGATTTCACCATCATGTCGCAGGAGGCGCTTGGCGTCGGCTGGCGGCGCGCGGACCAGCGACAGCGATCCCGTTTTACGCAGGCTTTTCACCAGCTGCTGACTGACGACTACGCCGCCGCCCTCGAGCGCTACAGCGGACAGACCGTCAAGTTGATGGATGTCCGTTGGGAGGATGCCGCCCACCACAGGGCGATTGTGTCGAGCCAGCTGGAAGGCCCGGGGAAACAGCCGGTCCAGGTCGACTACCGGATGTACCACACGGGCGGAAGCTGGAAAGTCTATGACGTCGTGGTCGACGGTGTCAGCCTGTTGCTCAACTACCGCCAGGCCTTCGCTTCCGAGCTGCAGCACGAAGATCTCGACACTCTTATTTCACGCCTGGTACACAAAGTGGCAACGGATCAGCCGTCTGTTTCACAGTGAATCCGGCGGTCGGGTGTAGCGGTCCGGAGGCGGGCGGGAATCTGCACCGGTCATTACCCGATGTGGGTTCCCATTGCGTGCCAGTGCCGCGACTCGACAGCCGCAGGGGTGAGTGGCCGGGGACCTGCGTACAGGCAGGCAGAAAACCGGGCGCCCGACCGCGGGGGTTGGTGTGGGTGGGCGCGGGCGTTGAGGCTGATCAACAGACACCGGTGCATGCCGGCGCCGGAAGGACACGATTATCGCCATGACAAGGTTGCGATGGTCACTGCTCACAGCGGTGCTGATCATGGCCGCCGTCGGCGTTTATGCTTTCTGGCGGCATGCGGAGCGCTATCCGAGCACATCGGATGCCTATGTTACCGCCCACGTGGTGCGTCTCGAACCCCAGGTGGGCGGGCGGGTCACCGACGTGCCGGTCAGGGATCACCAGCATGTGGATGAGGGACGGCTGCTGCTGCAAATCGATGCCCGGCCCTACCGGATCGCCGTACAGAAGGCGGAGGCGGAGCTGGCGCTCGCGCAGCAGCAGAAGCTGGCCGCCGACGCCGGGGCGATCGCTGCCAGCGCCAAGATCGACCAGCGACAGGCCCGGCTGGATGATGCAAAACGAACCTATGCGCGCGACACCCGCATGCTGGCTCACAAGGCGGTGTCCGAAGCACAGACCCAGACAGATCACGACAAACTGCGCGAGGCCGAGGCCGGCCTCAAGGCCGATCAGGCCGCGCTGCGCCGCGCCGTCCGGGAGCAGGCCGAGTCGGCGGCGCGCATCCGGGTCGCGCAGGCGGCGCTTGCCAGGGCGCGTCTGGATCTCTCCTACACACGTATCACCGCACCGGCGCCGGGCACGCTCGGTGAGATCGGCGTGCACCCCGGTGATATCGTGCAGGCGGGTCAGCAGTTGTTTCCCCTGGTCGAAGACCGTGTTTTCTGGGTGGACGCCAACTACAAGGAAACCGATCTGCACCGCATCAAGCCGGGACAGCCGGCCGCGATCGACATAGACATGTATCCGGGCAGGACCTTCCACGGGGTAGTCGAGTCGCTCAGCCCGGCCAGCGGCGTGGCCTTTTCCCTGCTGCCGCCGGAGAACGCCACGGGCAACTGGGTGAAGGTCACGCAGCGTTTCCCGGTACGCGTGCGCATCAGCACCGACGCTGATGGACTGCCGCCGCTGCGCGTCGGCGCAAGCAGTTCAGTGACGATCGATACCACGCAGGCGGGCGCTTCCGGCGAAACCGCCGTGAAACCGGCGGCGGAGGCGCGCTGAAGTGGGGACGACGCTGTACGGCCCGACCGGCGAGGCGCCGCGCTGGCTGCTCAGCGTTGCGGTCATGCTTGCCACGGTGATGGTCATTCTCGATATGACGATCGTCAACGTCGCGCTGCCCCACATGATGGGATCGCTGGGCGCAAACGCCGACCAGATTACCTGGGTACTGACCGCCTACATCGTAATGGACGCCATCTTCATTCCGATGAGCGGGTTTCTGGCGACGCGCCTGGGGCGCCGCCGGCTGATGCTGATCAGCATCGGCGGCTTCGTGGTTGCTTCCGCGCTGTGCGGGCAGGCCGACTCACTGACGGAAATTG
>JASFNS010000199.1:0-4873 GCA_050116915.1 Thiogranum sp.
GCTTACAATCGGAGCCCGGAAGCGGTTGCATTCTATGAATTTACGCGCACCATGCAGTCGTACAAATCTATCATCGCAGAAAACACGACGCTTGTCCTTTCCACGGACAGTGACCTGTTCAAGTTTCTTAAGAGCATGACGTCGGCTGGCAACGTCGGTTCGGTTCAGACTCCCGGTGCGCGGCGATGACGTTGAACTTTCCGAACCCAAGCCGCAGCTTTGACGCCAGTAGAAGTCGTGTCTGCTTTTGGGGCTATGACAGCACCATCGAAGTGTTATTCTTCGTGGAGGCGGGCGCACTCCAACGGCTCTGTCCAGAGATGAGTGGGGCCGAAGCGGGCTTTCTCGAGGCTTTCGATGCCGCAAGTAGCAGGATCCATGAAGTGGCGGACAAAGTCTATGTGCGCGGTGGCAAGGGTGCCTATGCTTACAGTCTGGTGGCAGAGGACTTCTGAGGGCTGTTTCCCGCCGCGGCTACCGAAGCAGCGACGGGAAGCTCATGGTTTCCAGCTCGTCCGTCGCCGCGCTGAATGCGCCGTTTGGCCGGACGGTGCTCACTTCCTTCAAGGTATGGTGCAACTATGCTGTTGCTTGCGGTATGGGTGGTCACAGTCCCAGTCGTTTCCGGAATAATCGAGGTGAGCGTGCTCCGGTACCTCCACAGCGACGCAAGCCTGGTCGACCGCGCGATAGCCGCGATCGCAGTCCCAGCCGGATCGGTACGACGATTCCGTCAAGTAGCCGTGCGCCGGCACCGCGATGGCGACGCACGTCTCGCCGACTGCTCGATGCCCGCGATCGCACTGCCAGTCTGATCCGTACGAAGATTCGGTCAGGTAACCGTTCGCCGGCACGCTGATGGCGACGCAGGCCTTATCGGTCAGGCGATATCCTCGATCGCATTTCCATCTGTCGCCGGAGGCGTCGAGATAGGCGTTTGCAGGCACCTCGATGAAGATGCAGGCCTTGTCTACCTCTTGATAACCCCGACTGCACTCCCAACCCGTTCCGTAGGACGCATCTGTCGGATATGCATTGGCAGGCACCGTGACGGGTGCGCAGGCCTGCCTGGCCTTGCGATAGCCCGGGTTGCACTCCCAGCCGTTTCCGTGACGCTGCCTGTGCGCATTGGCGGGGACCTCTTCGGACAATTCGTCCTTGGCGAACAAAAGGTTCGGGGCAGCGCCCGCAAGCGCCAGAAAAAACACGCCGTAAATGGAAAGGATGCCCGGTCGTCGCAGACTACTCATGGGTCGCCCCCTGTTGGGAGTCTCGCGCCCGCTCCAGGTAGGTTGCGGGTACGACGGAGCGCGCGGATGGCCGCCCGGTGAGATACTCCGCTGTTGCGGTCGAAGGCGTATTGCTTGTTTCAGAAGACTGTCTATCCGGATACTCAACCACCACGGTCATCGCTATCGCCGGCCGGGTACGGCAGGCGCAGATTGGGGTGGTTAAGCGGCATGAGCTGATAGGAATTGCGGCTCTCCTCTGTTTCGAAATAGATGGTCAGGTTGCCGTCCACCGTGGATGGATGGCTCGTGACGTCGTCGATATCGTTGCCCGTCATGGGATCGATCGTGCTGATGAGGCTCTCCGGCTCGTGCAGCCTGTGGCTCTGGGTCTGGTCGCGCGGCAGTGGATCGGCAGCGAGCCAGTTCAGAAATTCGAATTTGACGGTGGGTGTGGCCCGGGAAGGGGAGGGTGTCAACATGGCGATCTCCTGTGACTCATCGCCTGGCGGTTGTATGGCTGCGCGTTACGCGCTGCTCCTTGCGGAAGCCCCATCCTTGTCTGAAGGCGCCGGTTGGCGGCAAAGGGTCTGGCGATAGTCAGACAACCACTATAGGCCCTTTCGCAGGAAATAGCTGATCATATTAGTTGATGAGGCCGACGTGCTCCGGCCAGGACGTGCACCGTGTGGCATGACAACGCCACAATCCCCTCGGAGTTCGATGGTATGTGTTCGCCGACCGGACTGTGCCTGCTGAAGTCGACCTTGTCGATACCGGTGCTTCCGCTTACACGCCCGATCAAAGCCAGCCCGGGAAGGCGCCTGAGTCAGCGAATGTAGCTCCCGTCAGGCAAGCTGTCCCAGGAGTCCACGCTCCCGTGCAAAACTCGCCGTCAACCTTCGGTGAGCGTCAGCAGGATGTCGGGGTACCAGGCGCAGTTCAGTCCCAGGGCCTCATCCAGGTTGAGGCTGCGTGTGCCGACGTCGAGCCGGGCCGAGTGAACGCCGAGCAGCATCCAAGGCAGGTCGCCGAGCGCCGCGGCCTGCTCGGGCGCGCGCATCACGACTGGCGCACCGCTGGTGCCGCGGTGGGTACGGGCGTCGGTCAGGAAGTAGCCGCTGCCCTTGAAGCGCAGGCCGTAGGAAGACGCGATCACTGCCTGGCGCACTACCGGCATGTGGTGCAGCGTGTCATGGAAGCCGAGCGGGAAGCCTACCACCAGCAGGGAGGTGCCCACCGCGACCTGATCGAATGCTTTGGGCAGGTGATCGGGCGTGAACGCGCGATAGACGGTGGTGGGGGGGAGTGCCGCACGTTCGATTTCGATCGCCGCGACGTCGATTTCTCCGGCCGTGTCGCGCCCCTGGCGCCAGATCGGTTTGCCGTCGTGGTAGAGCGGGATCGAGAATGCGGTGGACTCGGCGAGGTTGTCCGGGTCGACGTGCAGCTCGATTTCGATGCGATCCGGGCGGTGGTGGCTCGGTTCGTCGATCATGACATGGCGGCTCGTCACCAGAAAAAGCCGCTGTTCACGCTGGAAGAAAAAGCCGCTCGCGTTGGTCAGCCGCTGCTGTCCCTCAAACGTGTGCACGTGCGCGGCAGTGAGTAGAAGCGATTCGATCATCTGCGTGTTGCAGCGTCGTGAGGGCTGCCCGGCCGGATGCTGGCTGAAGCCGCGTGTTCACTATGGAACAGTGAATAGACCGCCGGTATCAGCACCAGGGTGATCAGGGTGGAGGCGGTGAGGCCGCCCACTACCGCGCGCGCCAGCGGGGCCTGGGCGTCGGCGCCTTCACCGATACCGAGCGCCAGCGGCAACAGGGCGAGGATGGTGGTCAGGGTGGTCATGAGCACGGGTCGCAGCCGGCGGCGGCCGGCCTCCACCAGCGCGTCATGGGTGCCGAAACCGGCGCGGCGTAGTTGCCCGGTCTGATCCACCAGCAGGATGGCGTTGTTGACGACAATGCCGGCCAGCATGATGCAGCCGATGGCCGACTGCAGGTTCAGGGTGGTGTCGGTGAGAAACAGGGTCACCAGTACCCCTACTGCGGCCACCGGTACCGACAGCATCACCACCAGCGGGTCGCCCAGGGATTCATACTGGGACGCCAGCACCATGTACACCAGTAGCAGCGCCAGCAGCAGCGAGACGATCAGTTCATCGAAGGCCTGTTGCTGTTCCTCGAAATTGCCGGTGACGATCAGGTCGTAGCCCACCGGCCGTGGGATTTCCGCGAGGCGCGATTGTACGTCCCCGGCGACGGAACCGAGGTCGCGACCGGCAACGTTGGCGGTTACCGTAACCAGCCGCTGCTGGTCCTTGCGCTCGACGGTGACCGGGCCACTTCCTGCCCGGGTATCCACCAGGTTGCGCAATGCCACCTGTTCACCGTCGGGTGTGCGCAGGGTCAGATCGAGAATTTCGTCGAGCGAACGTTTCTCGGCGTCCTCCAGCTGTACCAGGATTCGATAGGAGTTGCCCTGTACGCGGTATTCTCCGGCCTTGGAACCGGCCACAGCGGTTTCGATCACCTCGGTGACATCGCGTACCGTCAGACCCAGGTCGGCGATCTTGGCGCGATCAATCTGAATCTCGCGCTGCGGGATACCGACCTCGCGGCTCAACTCGATATCGGTGATGCCGGCCACATCCCCGATGCGGTTGCTGACCTGGCGCGCCAGCACGCCGAGGGTGTCGAGGTCGAAGCCGCGCACTTCCACGGTGATGCCTTGTTCGCTGGCCAATATGCGTTCCAGCAGGAACTGCCCCTGGGGAGCGCGCACGCGAATCTTCATGCCGGGTATGGCGCCGTCCAGGCGCTGGCGCAGGTCGGCGGCGATTTCGGTGTTGGAACGCTTTCGCTGGAGGGCCGGTGACAGGGAGAGGCGGATTTCGCCACTGGCGGTGGAATTGCCGCGGGTGCCGGAGGTGACGACGCTGACAACCGAGGACACCGTCTCGGGTACCGCCGAGTAGACCAGTTTCTCCATGACACGCGTCTGGCGGTCGATGAGATCGAGCCGCGTGCCCACTTCCATCTCCCCGGTTACCCGCACCTCGCCTTCGTCGCTGGGCGGCAGAAATTCGGTGCCGATGAAGGGCAGCAGCATCAGGCTCGCGGCCAGCAGGGCGGCGGCGATGAGCACCGTCGCCCCACGCCGGCGCAGTACCCGTTCGAGCACATCGTGGTAGCCGTTTTCCAGCGCCGCAAAGGCGGCGCCGGCGCGGGCCGCGAGCCGTGTTGTCAAGCCGCCGGGCCTGGCGGCGGGGGCCGCGAGCAGCCGGGAGGCGAGCATGGGCACCAGGCTCAGGGCAACGAGCAGGGCGCAGAACAGGGAGAACATGATGACGTAGGCGAGTTCTTTGAACAATACGCCGGACACACCGCGCACGAACACCAGGGGCAGGAAAATGACCAGGGTGGTGACGGTACCGGCGATCACCGCCGAGGCCACCTCGCGGGTGCCGTCGACGGCCGCCGCTTCGGGATTCTCGCCCAGTTCCTGATGGCGCCGGAAGATGTTGTCGAGCACGACCACCGAGCTGTCCACCATCATACCCACGCCCAGTGCCAGTCCCCCAAGCGTCATGAGGTTGAGGGTGAAGCCGCCGAAGTAGAGCAGGGCGAAGGTGGCGATCA
>JASFNS010000200.1:0-4868 GCA_050116915.1 Thiogranum sp.
GCTGAGACGCTCTGAAATCGCCAGCAAGGGAGAACCCTTGTCGGTCCAGATCGACTGGTAGGCCCTTGCGACCTTTGATGGCCGCAGGCGCAATATGACACCGTGCAGGATCAGCCACCATAGCGGGCGCGCGATCTCGATCACCCGCGGATCCCACAGGAATTCGGCAAGATAACGGCGGACCGCGTCCCGGGTGGGCGCCTCCGTCGTGCCGAGGTTGACCAGCAGAATCCCGGTGCAGTCGTCCTGATCGTGGCGAAAGTCGCTGGTGCCGATATAGCTCGTCATGCTGAAGTCACAGGCTGAAGCTTGAGTGTCCCGATAATAACAGAACTCAGGCGATGAGTTTGGCTACCGCATTTCGCAAACACTGCAGGGCCTGCTTGCGGCCGCTGAAACCGAGCGACTGTGCGCAAACCGGCCAGGGCCGCTTTTGCAGCACCCGCATGATCAATATCGCCAGTTCGGCTTCGGTCAGACACACCTCGGCCCGGCCGTGCATGAGCTCATGCAACGCCAGGCGCCACAAGGAGCCGATGCTGACTTCCGTGAGCCGCTGTTCAAAAGCAAACGCCCGCAAATCGTGTCGGTCGGCCTCACCCGGTGCCGGGGCATAGTCGCCGCCGGCCCGCAGCAAGGCAGTCACCAGTCCTGACTCAAGTCCACAAAGACTGTCGGACAGCTGGTGAGGAAACTGGGCGAAGAAACGTTCGCGCGCGCGTGCCAGCAAGGCAGAACCCGGCGCGCCAAGGGCGTGCAGAAACACCGCCGAGTGACCGCCGCTGCTCGCACTCTTCTGGATGCTGAGGCGCACCGGCAACCAGCCGAGCCGGCTCCAGAACTCCAGTAGCGCCGCACTCGCGCCGAAGCTGGTGCCGACGTAGTCGTAGCGCGCGTCTTTCAGTCGCGCCGTGATCTCCCCGATCAGCCGGCTGCCCAGACCGCGACGTTGCAACGCGGGATGGACCGTGACACGCATGATGCGGCCACAGCGTAACAGTGGCGCATCCTGCAGGCCCTGGTGTGCCGCCAGGGTCTCGGGCAGGAGGTGACCGTGGGGCCGGCTCCTGCCCGCCCAGATCGCGCGCGCTGCCGCTGCGTCGAAGCCACCCTCCGCCGCCACCAGTGCGGTCGCCGCGATATGGCCGCCGGCGCGCAATACGTAGATCGACAGATTGGGACCATCCAGCAGATGGCGCAGATCCAGCGGCCGCGTGCGGTAGTGGGCCTGCACCAGGAGGCCGAAAAGCTCCGACAGGGTTCGTTCGTCATTTATCAGCTCGGCCCGATCCAGTTCGATCAGTTCGAAATCGTCAATCGCGCCGGCGTCGGAAAAGACCGCACTGTCTGCCGGTTCGGCGTCCAGTGCCAGCATGCGAAACACCAGACGCTCCAGCGGATCATGCTGCGCCCAGCGGACCGGCGTCGTCAGCTGCAGGAGTCGCCAGCTGTTGCTGAGCCTGTCGAGCACTTTGGAAAAACGCAGCGCAAATCCGCGCCCCGTGCCCTCGTAGCCGTGCACCGTGGTGGCGAATGCAATACGCGGATAGTGCCTGAGCATACCCTCGAGCAACGGTGCCGGTATGGCGGCGGCCTCATCCACCAGCAGCAGATCCGCAGCGCGAGCCTGCCTCAGCAGTTCATCCGGGGCAACGAACCGGATCTGCTTGCGAGCACCCGGCCTCACCCGCTCGGCGTGTTCCAGCACCGCATCCACGGCTTCGGGCCGCGGCGCGGTGAGCAGTATCCGCGGGCGCTCCTGCGCGATCAGCCGGGCAGCCGCAATGCCGAAGGCTGCCGACTTGCCGCGGCCGCGGTCGGAAACCAGCACCACCGGGCGCCGCCGGTGTCCGGTCGCGACTCTCATCACAGCGTCGACCGCCTGCTGTTGGTCCGGCGTCCTGCAGGGACCGGCCGGTTCAGGCGCCCCGGCCTCCCCCGGCCTGACCGGCTCAGCAACAGGCAGGCGAAGCGCATGGCCCGGCTCGCCGAGCAGTATACTGGTATCGTCCCTGAGCAGTCCGGCGAGACGCTGCAGGAAGCGTCCGCTGACCTGGGTCGCGACATACGGAGCTACGCTGATCCGCTCATGTTGCGGGTCGGCATACGCGGCCCACTCGTTCAGCTGCGGCGTCAAAAGGATCAACAATCCACCGGCGCGTATACAGCCGGTCAGCGCACCGAAAGCGTCCGGATCAAAGCCCGACCAGGCGTCGAACACCAGCGCGTCAATCTCGCGGCCCAGCAGGTGAAGGGCTGCGGTCCCCGAGGCCGTTGCAGCGCCTTGCGGGGCGCTGTCGCTGAACCAGTACGCATCCTCCAGCGCCAGCGCTTCCACCAGCTGCGCGGCCAGCCCGATGCGCTCCTTCCGGTCGCCGGTCAGGACCAGCGCGCTACGATGGCGCCGCGCGCGCGCGGCGTCGATACTCGACCGAACTGTACTGAGTATGCCGCTACCGGCAGGCGAGTCTAGGTGCAGAATTTTTCGCAGAACCCGTTTTGATCAAAGGGCTGCGCAAACGGCAGGCTGCGCACAAAGGTAAACGCCGCGTCGAGATAGTGGCGCGCGCGTGTTGACAGCGGTTGTCCCAACCGGAAGTCATAGCCCCGGATCGACAGCATAAAGGCGGGTGGCGGCGGTTGCCGGTAGACCTGCCGATAGACCGCCAGCAACGCCGCTGGGCTCATCGCGTGTGTCGTATAGTCCGTACCCCTGGCCGGCTGCAGTGGATAGAAAGCATAGGGTGGCTGCGCCGTCAGACTGGCATCGACGAACAACACCCACCGGCGGCGTTGCAGATCCAGCGCGTGCTCCACCTGCAGCTGATAATCGGTCAGCAGCTCAACATCGCTGAAGCTGGTGCTGTCACCTTGCTGCGCCTGTATCCGCTCGTACAGAGCCGGCCCCAGCGCGTCGTCGCCGCGTGCGGGATTGCCGTAGGCAAACATCAGAACGGGGCATGGTTCGGAACTTTCAGGCATATCGCGATCTTACCTCCCGGGCGCACGAACTTCACCACTGGCGCGCTTCTCCAGGCGATCGACGACGTCGCCCGCAGCGTCCACCAGGGTTATCTCCAGCGGCATTTTGCCCATGGCATGGGTCGCACATGACAGGCAGGGATCATAGGCGCGTATGGCCACCTCTATCTGGTTCAACAGTGGTTCGGTCAGTTGTCTGCCGTCCAGATAGCGCTTCGCGACCTCGCGAATGGAAGCATTCATTGCCTGGTTATTGTTGGTCGTGGAAACAATGAGATTGGCCTTGCGCACCAGGCCGTCGGCATCGCATTCGTAATCGTGAATCAGGGTGCCGCGCGGCGCTTCCAGCACACCGATACCACGGCCCTGGGAGATCTCTCCCTCGATGCGCAGATCGTCACCCAGCAGGTCATCGTCGTCCAGCAGCTCGTCGATTGCTTCGGCACAATGCAGCAGCTCGATCATTCGCGCCCAGTGATATCCCAGCGAAGCCTGAACCGGTGACCCGCCCCCGATCTGAACGAATGCCCGGCGCTCGCTCTCGGCTAGCGGCGTGGTGAACCGGTCGCAGTTGTTTACCCGTGCCAGCGGCCCGACGCGGTACCAGCCCTCGTCCGGGCCGATAGCACTGATGAAAGGAAATTTCATGTAGGTCCAGGAACGCACGCCTTCACGCAGATACTCGTAATAACGAGCAGGGTCCACGTGGTCGAATATCGCCCCGCCTTGTACGTCGCGCGCCCGCAGGCCACCCTGATAGTTTTCGAACGCACCGTCATCGGCCACCAGGCTGAGCATGCTGCTGTCTATGGTCGCGAAGGCCATGTGGTAGTCAAAATGCTCGGCAAAGATGCGTTTGATCAGGTCGACCGCCCCCTGACTCCAGGCGATGATCTGGGCGATATCTCTGCGCAAAAACTCGCGTTCCTCCCGGTTCAGCGCCTTGTTGACCCCGCCGGGAACCGCACCGGTGCCATGAATGCGTTTGCCCGCAGTGAGGCGGATGACCTCCTGGCCGTACTTGCGCAGCATGATACCCTGCCGGGCGATTTCCGGGTTGTCCTCGATGACACCGACGATATTGCGGTGGCGCACGGCATCGTCGAACCCAAACAGCAGATCGGGGGAACACATGTGAAAGAAGTGCAGCGCGTGTGACTGCAATGTCTGTCCGTAGTGCATCAAACGTCGTATTTTCTCCGCCGTCGGCGTAAGTTGCGTGATACCCAAAAGCATATCCGTGGCTTTCGCAGCCACAAGCTGATGGCTTACCGGGCAGATACCACAGAGTCGCTGCACGATCACGGGCAGTTCCCAGTACGGGCGCCCCTGAATAAACTTCTCAAAACCGCGGAATTCGACGATGTGCAGCCGGGCTTGCCGGACATGGTTTTCATCGTCCAGCAGCAGGGTGACCTTGCCGTGGCCCTCGACCCGGGTCAGCGGCTCAATGACGACACGCCGCAACCCTCGCGGATCCTGCGCGCTCTCCAGGTCCTTGCCTGCGTCAGTCATAGCGCAGCTGCCTATAGGGGAAGGCGATCGGCCGGCCCTCGATCAGTTCGGTCAGAAACGTCCACAGTGTATCCGCCGAGGGCGGGCAGCCCGGCACGAAATAGTCGACCTTCACGACCTCGTGCACCGGACGCACCCGGCTCAATAGCAGGGGAATTTCGGGATCATCCGGAATGTGCGGATTTTCCAGGCCGACCTCGTCGATATAGGAGGCCTCCAGACACTCCCGAAGATCAAACTGGTTGCGCAGGGCCGGCACACCGCCATTCAGCGCACAGGCGCCGACCGCCACCAGCACCTTGCAGTGCTTGCGGAAGTCTCGCAGCACATGGATGTTTTCGGCATTGGCAACACCGCCCTCGATAAGACCG
>JASFNS010000201.1:0-4867 GCA_050116915.1 Thiogranum sp.
TCCTGATCCTTGGAGACATCGATAACCACCACGCGCTTGTGCACGTCGACCTGGGTGGCCGCCAGACCGATACCCGGCGCCTGGTACATGGTTTCAAACATGTCGTCCACCAGCTGGCGCAGCTGGTCGTCGACCTTGTCGACTTCCGCGGCACGTTGCCGCAGACGCGGGTCCGGAAAATGCAAAATATCGAGAATCGCCATGTGATACCGGTCACAAATCGGGCTTCGGGACACCTCTATACTCTAACATAATGATCATTCGAACGTTTAGCGCGCAGGAATATTTTGAATTGAGACAAATTTCGCTACACTCCGGTTGCCAACTGCCGTTATATATCATCGAATTAGGATGCCTTTGCGGCAATGCCGGGCTCCGAAGCAGACCAAAAACGGTATTAAATAAAAGGGAACGCCTTATGTCGATACTGAAATCGCTGGCGCTGGCTGTAGCAATGCTGGCTACCGTCGCCTACGCCGACCAGGTGGTACTCAAGGACGGGCACCCCGACCGCTATGTGGTGGTCAAGGGGGACACCCTGTGGGACATCTCGGAACGCTTTCTCAACAGCCCCTGGCTCTGGCCGGAAGTGTGGTATGTCAATCCCCAGATCGAGAATCCACACCTTATTTATCCTGGCGACGTCATTAACCTGGTGTATGTCGACGGCAAGCCCCAGCTGCGGGTGGAGCGCGGCAAGGGCACCTTCAAGCTGTCGCCCACAGCACGCGTTGAGCGCCTCGATAAAGCCATCCCGACCATTCCGATCGATGCCATCCAGCAGTTCCTGACACAGCCGCTGGTAGCCGACGAGGACACCCTCAAATCCGCCCCGTACGTGGTCTCCAGCGCGGACGAACACCTGATTGCCGGCGCGAACGACCGCGTCTATGTCCGCGGCCTGAGTGCCGACCAGGGCAGCCGTTACAACATCTTCCGCCCGGGCGATCCCTACATCGACCCGGACACCGGCGAGCTGCTGGGCTACGAGGCCCTGTATCTGGGGGATGCCAGCAGCGAGAAATTCGGCGATCCCTCGACGCTGAAGCTCACCCGCACGACGCGCGAAATCAATATCGGCGACCGCGTCATGCCGATGACCCAGGAAGACGTGTACGCCTACTTCACGCCGCATTCCCCTGACAAGGAAATCGACGGCACGATCATCTCGGTCGTCGACGGGGTGAGCCAGATCGGCCAGTACCAGGTCGTGGTGCTGAATCGCGGCACGCGCGAAGGCGTCGATGTCGGCACGGTGTTCGAAATCTACCAGACTGGCGATATTATCGCCGACCAGGTCAGCGATAAACACGACGAGGCAGTAAAATTGCCCGACGAAAAGGCCGGCGTCCTGATGGTGTTCCGCACCTTCGACAAGGTCAGCTTCGGCCTGATCATGAAAGCCACCAGCGCGCTGCATGTAGGAGATCGTATCCGCACCCCCTGACCGGCAACGCTGAGTACTGGCAAAAGCCGGTACCTTAGGGCATGGTATAAGACCATGCACCGAGGTACCGGCTTTTTTATGCAGGAGGCTTAAGGATGAGCACCCCGACCAATCCGCCGCGCCCGACAGACGATGCCCACGAATGGCTCGCGTTGTACCGCGCCCCCGGTATCGGCACCCGCGGTCTGCACAAGCTGTTGCGGGACTTTGACTCGCCCGCCGCGATATTTGCCGCCGACCGCGATCACTTGCTGGCTCGCGGGATAACTGGCGCCACCGCCGAGTATCTGCAACGACCGGACTGGCAGGCCGTGGAACAGGACCTCGCGTGGCTGAACGGCGGCGGCAACCGGCTGTTGACCATCCGGGACAAGGCCTATCCGCCGCGGCTTGCCGATACCGCCGACCCACCGCTCCTGCTGTTTGTTCATGGCGACCCCGACTTCCTGCTGCAACCCCAGCTGGCTATCGTCGGCAGTCGCAACCCCAGTCACGACGGCGTTGCGCTGGCCGAGGATTTCGCCGCCTACCTGGCCGGTTGCGGCCTGACGATTTGCAGCGGCCTGGCCGCGGGAGTGGATGCGGCGGCGCATCGCGGCGCCCTGCGCTGCGCCGCCGGAACCGTGGCCGTCACGGGCACCGGGCTGGACCGCGTTTACCCGGCACAACACCGCGACCTGGCACACCGGATTGCGGAAAATGGTGCGCTGGTTTCCGAATTCCCCCCCGGTACGCCGCCGCTGGCCGCCAACTTCCCCAGGCGTAACCGCATCATCAGCGGGTTGAGTCTTGGCACACTGGTGGTCGAAGCGGCATTGCGTTCGGGCTCCCTGATCACCGCCCGCCAGGCGCTGGAGCAGGGACGCGAGGTGTTCGCCATCCCCGGCTCGGTGCATAACCCCCTGGCCCGCGGCTGCCACGCCCTGATCCGCGAAGGCGCCAAACTGGTTGAAACCGGCGAGCATGTCCTGGAAGAACTGGCGAGCCAGCTCGCGCTACCCGCACTGGCCGCGGACAGCCCGCGCCAGCGCACAGAGCCGTCGCCGCAGCGAGAAGAACTTTCAGGCGATTACAGTGAGTTGCTGGAGCTGATGGGCTATGAGCCCGTTGCCGTGGACCAGCTGGTGCAGCGCAGCGGATTGACGCCGGAACAGGTTTCCTCCATGCTGCTGCTGCTGGAGCTTGAAGACAGGGTTCACTCCAGCGCCGGCGGTCGCTATACCCGCGCGAGATAGAGGCTTGATATGAAAGAAAATATGTTTGATGTGCTCATGTATTTGTTCGAGCACTACTACATGGACGAGGAGACCGAGCTGAGCCCCGACCGGGAATCCCTGCACACCGAACTGGTTGAAGCCGGCTTTCCATCCAGCGACATTAATCAGGCCTTTGAATGGCTGGAGGATCTCGCCGTCCAGCCGCACCAGGTGCATGCGCCACAGACCGAAAATGCACTGCGGCTCTACTCGGATGTGGAGTGCGAGCGACTGGACACCGAAAGCCGGGGCTTTCTGCTGTTTCTGGAGCAAATGGGCATATTAACGCCGGAATCCCGTGAACGCGTCATTGATCGCGCGATGGCCCTCGATACCGATGACTTCGACATCGGCCAGTTGAAATGGGTTGTCCTCATGGTACTGTTCAACCAGCCGGGCGCGGAAGCCGCTTATGCGTGGATGGAAGACCTGGTCTTCGATAGTCTGCCGGGCGGTTATTTGCATTAGTTGTTGATACCGTTTTACCAACCAAGCCGCACCCTGGTGCGGCTTTTTAGCTATAGCGTGCATGAGTAAAAATCTGGTCATAGTGGAATCGCCGGCCAAGGCGAAGACCATCAAGAAATACCTGGGCAAGGGCTTTGAGGTACTGGCCTCCTACGGCCACGTGCGCGACCTGATCCCCAAGGAAGGCGCGGTCGATCCGGAGCACGACTTCGCCATGAAATATCAGCTTATCGAGCGCAATACCCGACACGTCGACGCCATCGCCAAAGCACTCAAGCAGGCCGACAACCTCTATCTTGCGACCGACCCGGACCGCGAAGGGGAGGCGATCTCCTGGCATCTGTACGAATTACTCAAAGACAGGAAGGCGCTCAAAGACAAGGGCATCTACCGCGTGGTGTTTCACGAGATCACCAAGCGCGCCATCAACGAAGCCATCGAGCACCCGCGCGAGCTGTCTACGGACCTGGTCAACGCCCAGCAGGCACGACGGGCGCTCGACTACCTGGTGGGCTTCAACCTGTCGCCACTGTTGTGGAAGAAGGTGCGCCGCGGCCTGTCGGCGGGACGCGTGCAGAGCCCGGCGTTGCGCATGATTGTGGAGCGCGAAGAAGAAATCGAGAAATTCAAGGCGCGCGAATACTGGACGATCGAGGCCGACCTGGAAAAGGACAGCCAGCCCTTTAGCGCCAAGCTGACGCATCTGCATGGCAAGAAGCTGGCGCAGTTCACCATCAACACCGGGGACAAGGCGCACGACGCCGAAAAACACCTTAACCAGGCCGCTGGCGGCGAACTCACCGTCAGCAGCATTGAAAAGAAACAGCGCAAGCGCAATCCGGCCGCACCTTTCACCACCTCAACGCTGCAACAGGAAGCCTCGCGCAAGCTGGGCTTCACCGCCAAGCGCACCATGAGCGTCGCCCAGCAGCTGTACGAAGGTATCGACATCGGTGACGGTGCCGTCGGCCTGATCACCTATATGCGTACCGATTCGGTTACCCTCGCCAACGAAGCGCTGGAGGAGCTGCGACAACTGATCGGCGAACGCTACGGCGCACAGAAGCTGCCCAAGACGCCTCACCAGTTCAAGACCAAGGCCAAGAACGCCCAGGAGGCCCACGAGGCAATCCGCCCGACATCGGCGGCAAACATTCCGGAAACCA
Organism: Thiogranum sp.; assembly: GCA_050116915.1. Classification (GTDB taxonomy): domain Bacteria; phylum Pseudomonadota; class Gammaproteobacteria; order DSM-19610; family DSM-19610; genus Thiogranum. The sequence goes on from JASFNS010000201.1 coordinate 4,338, forward strand.
TCAAATCGCACCTGTCTTCCGACCAGTACAAGCTTTATGACCTGATCTGGAAAAGGACCGTTGCCTGCCAGATGATCCACGCCACCATTCACACCGTCGGTGTGGATTTCGCCGTGGGCAAGGACAATATCCTGCGTTCAACCGGATCCACAGTGGTTGATCCGGGCTTTATGGCAGTCTACGAAGAGGGTGTAGACGATGCCAAAAAGGGAACCGGCGATGACAACCGCCTGCCTCCTATGGAGGAAGGCGACAAGGTCAAGCTGGTCAAGATACGCCCGGAGCAGCACTTTACCGAACCGCCACCGCGATATAGCGAAGCGAGCCTCGTCAAGGCACTCGAAGAGCACGGAATAGGGCGGCCTTCAACCTACGCCACGATCATCTCCACCCTGCAGCAACGCGAGTACGTAACCCTGGACAAACGTCGTTTTCAACCGACTGACGTAGGCCGCATCGTTAGCAGGTTTCTGACCAACCACTTTACCCGGTATGTTGACTACAACTTTACCGCCCGCCTCGAAGATGAA
>JASFNS010000202.1:0-4866 GCA_050116915.1 Thiogranum sp.
GCCTGGGGCCGCTGTAGGCGTCAGCGACATGCCGCTCCAGGTGCAGAATGCATCAGGTCCTTTAAATGTAACCGTGAACGAACCGGCGGTCTTGACCGAGCCTGCCGTTTTAACAGTGTCAATGGCCGCGCCATCCCGGAATGACGACGGCGGCGCGGTAGTTTCGGCTGCCGATGCCGACCACGCTGTGGGCGAGGCACAGGCCTACCGGGTTTCGGCGTCTACCAGCCCGGCTGGCTACGCCATGCGCGACCTCGGGTACCAGTTCAGCTCAAAACCGGAACCCCCAGTTCGGACGGCGGCCAAGACGACGGCCGGCAGCCAGACGGACAGTCATTTCCAGATGCCGTACGCGCTGGTGCTGGCGCTGTTTGCCCTGATCGGGCTGGTGCCCGTGTCCCGTCGCAATCACTGAAACACCCCTCGGGGTGTGTTTCCCCGCCTCCAGCGGGTATCCGGTTAGCGTTTCCTGCCCCCGGTTTTCCGGACAGTTCTGCCATGACGGCGCCAATGTCGTGATTTTCACGCCGCGCGCGGGCGAGGGGTTAAGTCGGTATTATAGGTGCCGCTAGACCGTATATCGGGCGGGAACTCCGAACTCAAAATAGCTATGTCATGGGTAGTGCCCTAAAATCAGAAATTTGCTATGGATAGTGAGATTTGGATCATCGGCACTGCTATTCCGGATAGCTCGTCATGAATAACCTCCTCGCACTCGTCGCGGCGATGGCGATCAGCATGGTGCTGATACCGCTGATGTCGCGCCTGGCGCCGAGACTCGGCCTGGTCGATATTCCCACCCAGAGAAAGGTCCATGCCGCGCCGATTCCGCGTGTCGGCGGCATCGGTATCGTCGTAGGCAGCCTGGTGCCGATCATGCTGCTGCTGGAGCCTGACAGCCTGAGCCAGGCGTACGTCTATGGTGCCTCGGTCCTTTTTATCTTCGGTCTGTGGGACGATGTTTTTGAAATCGGGCACTATCCGAAGTTTATCGGGCAGGTGGTCGCTGCGCTGATTGTCATACTGTATGGTGACCTGTACGTGGTCAGGTTTCCGTTCGTTCCCGGCGGAGAACTGCCGCCCGACCTCGGTATCCCGTTTACGGTGCTCGCGATCGTAGGCATGATCAATGCCATCAATCACTCGGACGGTCTCGACGGGCTCGCGGGCGGCGAGTCGTTATTCAGCCTGGGCGCTATGGGGCTGATGGCCTTCTTTGCTGCCAACGGCCAGGAAGCCCTGACCATCGGCTTTACCGTCATCGGTGGCATCCTCGGTTTTCTGCGCTACAACACGCACCCGGCACGCGTGTTCATGGGCGATTCGGGCAGCCAGTTTATCGGCTATACGCTCGCATTCCTCGCCATCCTGATCACCCAAAGGGTCGATCTCAGTCTGAGCCCCGCCGTGGTGTTGCTGCTGCTTGGCCTGCCAATCGCCGATATTCTGGTAGTGATGTTCAAACGTGCGCGCAGCGGTATGAACCTCTTCCGCGCCACGCGAAACCATATTCACCATCGCCTGCTTGATCTCGGTTTTGTTCACCGTGAGTCGGTGATTATTATCTACTCGGTACAGATGATTTTTGTCACCACCGGTGCGGTGCTGCGCGAGGATTCCAATCTCCTCCTCGTCGGTCTGTACCTGGGTTACTGCCTGTTGATATTCGGACTCATCAACCTGGCCGAGCGCACCGGTTGGCGGGTCAAGCGGCCCGTGGCGCACGATCAGACTCAGGTGATGACCCACGAAGTCCTGAGGCGTTTTCTTGTGGTGCTGCCGCGCCGGTTCCTGTCTGCGAGCATCCCGATTTTCCTGGTCGGCGCCTCCCTGTTTGCGCACCAGGTGCCCGACGATTTCGCCAAGATGTCGTTACTGGTCTCTGCGCTGATCCTGCTGGACCTGTTCGCCGGTAGCGGGCAGCAATCGATTATGCGGCGCGCCCTGATCTACGTGATTGCGGCACAGGTCGGCTACCTGTGGGTTACCTATCGGCCGTTTTACTGGGGCGGTTATGCCGAGCTTGGGGAGGCTGTGTTCTTCACGCTGATAGCCGTCGCCTTTGCCGCCGCCGTGAAGTTCTCGCCGCGGCGACGCAAAATCGAGTTCGAGCTGACGGCAACCGACTACCTGGTAGCATTCTGTTTGCTTGCGGTACTGATCATCTCGCGAGGACACTTGTGGGGCAGCGGGGGTGTGGCATTCGTGGTGCAAATGATAGTCGTGTTTTATGCCTGCGAGTTACTGATTACCGAAAAACGCAGCGGCTGGAGCTGGCTGAGCATCAGCTCCATGGCCGCCGGTGTCATCCTGGGTGTAAGAGGGCTGTTTCTTGGTTGAGACGCTTTTACTGCACCGCAGCGGGGCAGAGCCCGGTTTGCGGAATTGTTTTCAAATCTGTGAAAATCGGTGTCCGTGACTATGGCGACGAGCGATTTTCTTGTGATTGGTGGCGGGGTCATCGGTGTCAATATTGCGCTGCAGGCCAAACAGCATTTCCCGGATAGCAGCGTAATGCTGATCGAGAAAGAGCCGGCCTGTGGCGAACACGCCAGCGGACGGAACAGCGGCGTTCTGCACGCCGGGTTTTACTATACTGCGGACAGTCTCAAGGCTCGTCTGACGAAAGACGGCAATAAACGCCTGACCGAGTACTGTACCGAGCGTGGTTTGGGTATCAACCGCTGCGGCAAGCTTGTCGTGGCAAAGCATGCTGACGAGTTACCCGTGCTCGATGAGCTGTTGGCCAGGGCGGCGTCTAACGGTGTAGTGCTTCACGATGTCACAGAGGCTGATGCGAAAGAAATCGAACCGCGTGTGCATACCCATGAACGTGCGTTATTCTCGCCGACGACGGCAAGTGTCGATCCCCATGAAGTCATGAGGGAGTTCGTGGCAGACGCTGGAAGGGCCGGTATTCGTATCCTGAACAGCACGAGATATCTTGGCCGCGGCAAAGGCGTGATTCGCACGACGAACGGCAACATCAGTGCGGGATATGTTATCAATGCGGCAGGGCTGTATGCGGACAAAGTTGCGAGGGATTTCGGATTTGCACAGCACTACCGCATTCTGCCATTCAAGGGCCTGTACCTGTATGCAAACGAAAATGCGCAACCATTACAGACAAATATTTATCCGGTCCCTGATCTGCGAAATCCTTTTCTGGGCGTGCATCATACGGTGACCATTGACGGGAAAAGCAAGATCGGTCCGACGGCCATACCTTGTTTCTGGAGAGAACATTATCGGGGATTGGAGAATTTCCGCCTTGGGGAACTCGCTGAGGTCGTGACAAGGGAAACCGAGCTTTTCATTCGCAACGATTTCGATTTCAGAAAGCTGGCTTGGGAAGAAATGCAGAAAATATACCGGCCACATCTTGTCAAGCTCGCGGCCGAGCTGCTGAATGGCGTGCGCACCGAATACTATACAAAGTGGGGAAAGCCTGGGATTCGTGCACAACTACTGGACACCACGACGCGAAAGCTGGAAATGGATTTCAAAATGGAAGGTGACGAGCGCTCATTCCATGTGCTAAATGCCGTCTCGCCCGCGTTCACCTGCGCTATGTCATTCAGTGAATACACACTTGAACAGATTGCGGGGCATCTCGGATGAAGGCCGTTGACGATCATGGTTATATTTGAAGCAATGAAGTCATTGATACAGGAGACATGGTTTTGAAAATTCTGATTACCGGAAACATGGGATACGTCGGCCCCGCGCTACTGCAGCAATTCGGTGCTTCGCGGCCGGACGCCGTTCTGGTGGGTATCGACACCGGTTACTTTGCGCACTGTCTGACGGGTTGTGTTATGTTTCCGGAGGACCACCTGGCTGTTCAGCATTTTGCCGACCTGAGGAAGCTGCCGGACCACCTGTTTGACGATGTCGATGCCATTGTCCACCTTGCAGCGATTTCCAATGACCCGATGGGCGACAGGTTTAAGGATGTAACCCATAACATCAACTTCCAGGCGAGTCTGGAGCTGGCGAAGAAGGCCAAGGCCGCGGGAGTCAGCCGTTTTGTTTTTGCATCCAGCTGCAGTGTCTATGGCTTTGCCGAAGGCGATGCGCGCAGTGAGGATGCCCCATTGAACCCGCTAACCGCCTATGCGAAATCGAAGATCGGGATGGAGGAAGAGCTGCAGAAACTCGCTGACGATAACTTCGTGGTCACTTGTCTGCGTTTTGCGACCGCTTGTGGCGCCAGTGACCGGTTGCGGCTCGATCTTGTGCTTAACGATTTTGTGGCTGGCGCGATCGCATCGAAGAAGGTCACAGTATTGAGCGATGGAACACCCTGGCGGCCGCTGATTCATGTCAACGATATGGCGCTGGCGATGGACTGGGCGATAGAACGTGATAGCGGGCAGGGCGGCTCGTTCCTTGCCCTCAACTCGGGCAGCAACGAGTGGAACTACCAGGTGCGAGATCTTGCAGAGGCGGTTGCCGAAATCATTCCTGGTGTTGAAGTGTCCATCAATAAGGATGCGCAACCGGACAAGCGCTCCTATCAGGTAGATTTCGGCATGTACAAGAAGCTGGCGCCACACCATCAGCCCAGGGTAACGTTAAAGGCAGCCATTGAGGATCTCGCCGAGCGGCTGGAGTTCATGCAATTCAGTAACAGTGACTTTCGGAACTCGCAGCTTATCCGCCTGAAGGTGCTGTCAGAGCACTGTGCACAGGGTCGTCTGAACAGCCAGCTGGAATGGCAGTAGCGGCAGTCCACGCTGCCTGCGCGAGTATGTGCCGGGGGAGATACGGTTCTTGATATTCACCGAGACCAGCCTGAAGGGTGCCTATATCATCGATATAGAACCTCATGAGGATGCGAGAGGCTTTTTTGCGCGGGTTTGG
>JASFNS010000203.1:0-4843 GCA_050116915.1 Thiogranum sp.
GGCGTCGAAGAACCAGGGGTGGATCAACTCGTGGAACTCGCCGGGCGGGAGCGGGTCGTGGCGGTTGGTGAGACCGGGCTGGACTACTTCCGCGTGGAAGGCGATGTCGAATGGCAGCGGGAACGGTTCCGGCGGCACATACGCGCGGCGCGGGAAGTCAACAAGCCGCTGATTGTGCATACCCGCGCGGCGCGCGACGACACGCTGAAGATCATGGCCGAGGAAGGTGCCGCGGAGGCTGGCGGTGTTCTGCACTGCTTCACCGAGGACTGGGAGATGGCCAGGGCGGCCATGGATATGAATTTCTACATATCTTTTTCCGGTATCGTGACCTTCAAGAATGCGCGTGAGCTGCAGGAGGTTGCGCGCCGGGTACCCATGGAGCGCATGCTGGTCGAGACCGACTCGCCCTATCTCGCGCCTGTGCCCAAACGCGGCAAGACCAACCAGCCCGCCTACGTGCGCTATGTCGCCGAGTTTATTGCCGAGCTGCGGGGCGAGAGTCTCGCATCGGTTGCCGACGCAACCACGCGGAATTTTTATACGCTTTTCAGCGCTGTCGATCGTGCTTGACAGGGTTCTTGTGTGGTCGGCCCGGCGGGCGTTTCGGTTTTCCGCTGGCGCGGCTGGTTCTGAAAGGCCGGTTGTGTCGGCACCAGCTTTCAGTCGGATCATGTGGAATCTGCACGCCGGGTGTTCGCTGCGCAGGGCCGGGAAAACATGAAACCATGCGATCAGGAGCCAGGCTTCAGTGGCCGCCGGCCATGGGTCGAGCTGATGCTGCTCCTGTGTCTGGCGGCGTCGGCCGTGTGCGCTGCACCGCCGGGGCAGCCGGACAACGCCGTGGCTGTGCCGGTCAGGTGCAATGAGTCCACCGGCATCCAGGTGCTGGGTTCCGGCGGACCGCAGGTAAATTCCACGCGGGCCAGTGCCGGCTACCTGATCTGGATCGATGGCAAGGCGCGGGCGCTGGTCGATGCCGGCGGGGGTGTCTTTCTGCGCTTCGGTCAGGCAGGCGCGCGCATCGAGGATCTCGACGTCGTGGCGCTGACCCACTTGCACGTCGACCACTCCAGCGACTTTCCGGCACTTCTCAAGGCCGGGTATTTCTCTGCGCGGCGCCGTGGCCTGCCACTGCTCGGACCCACGGGGGACGGCGCCTTCCCGGGCCTGCAAGACTGGCTAAACGCATTGCTGGCGGAACCCGACGGCGCGTACCATTACCTTGCCGGCTATCTCGATGGCAGTGACGGGCTGTTCGGCCTGGACGTGCGCGAGGTGGATGCGTCGGGGCGCCAGCCGCAAACCGTGTTTGAGTCACCGGAGCTGGTGCTGAAGACTGTGGGAGTCGTGCACGGCAGCGTACCCGCGCTGGGTCTGCTGGCGATCGTCAAGGGCCACCGGGTCGCTTTCAGCGGCGATCAGAACGGTCATAACCCGGCCTTTGCGCGTATGATCAGCGGCGCCGAACTCCTGATCATGGATTACGCCATACCCGAGGACGCCGGGCGCATCGCCGCGGCTTTGCATGCGCGGCCCAGTGAGATCGCGCAGCTGGCCGCCGATGCTGACGTGCACGGACTGGTCCTGAGCCACCTGATGCCACGCAGCGAGCGCGTGCTGGCAGCGTCGCTTGCTATTATTCGCAAAACTTACACCGGGCCGCTGACAGTCGCCGACGATATGCTGTGTCTGCCGCTGCCCGGATTACCGCAACAGACCGCCGAGACAAAGGATAGGCTAAAAAGATGAATCAACGTTTTCTGTCTGCGCCGCAGGCCAACATGACAACCGGTCTCGGCGCCAAGGGCGCGCTGGTTACCGGGTTTCTGGCGCTATTGCTTGTCGTGCCCTGGTTGCCCGGGGCCGCGGTGGGTGCGACGGAGCGGTCACCGCAAGCACTCGTTGAAGAGGTTAGCAGCGATGTGCTCGGCGCCTTGCGTAACCGTGATAGCGACATTACCGGCGACCGCGAGAAGCTGGTTGCATTGATCGAGGAGCGCGTGGCCCCGTACTTTGATTTCAGGCTGATGGCGACCCAGGTGCTCGGCCACCACTGGCGCGACGCCAGCGAGCAGCAGCGCCAGCATTTTACTGCGGCTTTCAAACAGCTGCTGACCAACACCTATGCAGCGGTGTTCAGGCGCTACGAGAATCAGACCGTGCAGGTGCATGCAGCGGAGAGTACCTCAAGTCCCGACAGGGTAATGGTGCCAACCTCGATCGTGACACCGGGTCAACAGGATATAGGTGTCGACTACCGGCTGTATCGCCGCAACAACAAATGGCAAGTCTATGATGTTGTGGTCGACGGTATCAGCCTGTTGATCAACTATCGTTCGGAGTATTCCCGTCTGCTGCAGGGGGAGAGTCTGGATAGCCTGATCGCGCGGATCGAAGCAAAGAATGCCGCTTTCCTGAAGGAAGCCCCGTGATCCGCGGGTAGCCGTGAAATATCCTGCTTATATTCTGCTCGCCGTCTGTTGTTTCCTTCCCGGACTGTTGTCGGCGGCTGAAGCCGACGACGACTGGCTGCCGAAAGCGCGCGAAACCATCGCTGCCATTGAGCACCAGCTTGGCCGGCCAGACGGCACGCTGGAGACTCCGCGGAGCACGCTCAGCGGGTGGAGTGACGCTTTGGCGGCTATCAGTAACCGAGCCGGGAAATGCGTCCATGACGCCACCGATACACTGGACAAGCTAAAGCAGAACCTCGCCGATCTGAACACCGCGAGTGAGCCGAACAACGTCACTGTAAGCGAAACGAAGAAAGACCTGGCTCGGCGCATCGACGACGTCAGCACTCGCCTGGGCTCCTGTCAGGCGCTATTGCTGAAAACGGGTTCATTGAATGACCGGATCAACGCCGCGCAGACCGAGCAGCTGACGAGTTACCTGTTCGCGCACAGCAAACCGGCCTGGGCTGCACTGGCGCAGGCCCTGGGTACGCCCCTGGACTGGCATCAAAACCTGTCGGGCTTTCTCGACGAGCATCTTCGCATACAGACGCTGGGTGTCAGGAGCTGGCTGGCAGCCGTGGTGGCGGCCGCAATCGGCTGGCTGCTGGGCTGGCGGTTGAGCCGTTTTCTCCGGCGCTGTGCACGCTCCATGCATGGCGAGACGACGACCTACGGGTTCGCGACAGCCCTCTGCGCCTGCCTGGCGCAGCGGATACAACCCATCCTGGCGCTGCTCGGTGGGGGCCTTGCTCTGGCGGTTGTGATGCAGGTGCGCACGGATTCCGTGCCACTGGTTGTGGTGTTGATCGGCTGTATCGTGCTCTACCTGACGGCTTCCATGGCGACCCGCATATTGCTCGACCCGTGCCCGCCGGCCGAGCCCTACCTGAAACTGGATAGCGCATTCTCCGTCAGTCTGGGTCGGCACTTGCGCGGTTTGTGGCTGGTGGGCTTCGTGGTCGTGTTTCTGTTCGTCAGCGGGGCGTATGCGGCCTTTGACGCCGACCACCGGACAGTGATACGCGCGACCGTGGTCGCGGTGGTGGTTGTCAATCTCATCTGGCTCGGCATGGTCATGAGTCGTATATCGGGCGTGCGCGTCAAGGCGGTGATCCGCGGGCTTGCCATGCTCATCCTCGCCGCCGCACTGGTGGCCGAGTTGCTCGGGTATACCAATCTCTCTACCTATCTCATAAAGGCGCTGGTCGGAAGCCTGTTTCTCGGTGTCGGCTTGTGGTTCGGCAATACCCTGATCCAGGAGTTTTTCGACGGCATGGAGCAGGGGCAGCACCTGTGGCAGAAGCGGCTGAGGGTGTCGCTGGGACTCAAGGGTGCGGAGTCGATCCCCGGCCTGATATGGCTGCGCATTCTCGCTGTGCTCGTGGTGTGGGTGTTTTTCGCAGCCGGGATCCTGAAGCTATGGGGCTATTCCGACAGCAGCTGGTTGTGGGTCCAGGGCATCCTGAGCAATGGCTTCGAGGTCGGGGCGGTGGATATTGTGCCGCTGCAGCTTGCCACCGGTTTGATGATTTTCGCCTTGTTCCTCACCGGTATGCGCTGGTTCAATCGCGAGGTGCTCCCGGGCTGGGTCAGCCGGACACGCCTCGATCGCGGTGGGCGCGAAGCCGTCGTCACGCTGACCGGCTACGTCGGCATTATCGTCGCGGCGCTGGTGGGCCTGACGCTGGCGGGCTTCAGTCTGAAAAACCTGGCTATTGTCGCCGGTGCGCTGTCGGTCGGCATCGGCTTCGGCCTGCAGAATATCGTCAACAACTTCGTTTCCGGCATCATTCTGTTGTTCGAGCGCCCGATTCGCACCGGCGACTGGATTGTTGCCGGTGAGGTTCAGGGCTTTGTGCGCAAAATCAGCATTCGATCAACCCTGATCGAAACCTTCGACAGGGCCGACGTGATCGTGCCGAATTCCGCACTGATCAGCAATAATGTCACCAACTGGATGCTCAGGGATCCCTGGGGGCGTGTGACGGTGCCGGTGGGCGTGGCCTACGGCTCGGATGTGGACGAGGTGACCGGGGTGTTGATGAGCGCCGCGCAGGAGCACCCGCTGGTGATGGTGGACAGCAAGAATGTGAGCCCGCCGCAGGTGCTGTTCATCGGCTTTGGCGACAGCTCGCTGAACTTCGAGTTGCGCTGCTTTATCCGGGAAATCGACAAACGCCTGGTGACGCTGAGCGATCTCAATTATGCGATCGAACGAAAACTGCGGGCGGCGGCCATCGAGATACCGTTCCCGCAGCGCGACCTGCATGTGCGCAGTGTCGACCCTGCGGTTGGCTGGCCGGGCGGCGGGGACCGGCGCCCGTCAGCGTGAGAGAAAAATAACTCGTAATAACAAAAAGATATTTCATATTGTTACAGTAATT
>JASFNS010000204.1:0-4837 GCA_050116915.1 Thiogranum sp.
GCATACCGCGCTCGACAGTCTCAAGGCGCACGCCGGGGAAGACATCACCGCACTGGTAATCCAGCAACCGAATTTCTTCGGTGTGCTGGAAGAGGTGGACGAGCTTACCGACTGGGCGCACGCCAACGGCGCGCTGGTTATCGCCGTGGTGAACCCGGTGGCCATGGCATTGCTCAAGCCGCCGGGGCGTTGGGGTACGGAGGGTGCGGATATCGTTGTCGGCGAGGGCCAGCCCCTGGGGGTGCCGCTGTCTTCCGGTGGTCCTTACTTCGGTTTCATGTGTGCCAGGCAGCAGCACGTACGCCAGATGCCCGGGCGTATCGTCGGCCGCACGGTGGATCGCGATGGCCGCACCGGTTACACGCTCACGCTGCAGGCGCGAGAGCAGCATATACGCCGCTCCAAGGCGACATCGAACATCTGCACCAACCAGGGCCTGCTGGTGACCGCCGCGACCATCCACATGGCCCTGCTCGGCGGTGAAGGCTTGCGCCGCGTGGCGCTGGCCTGTCATGCCAACACGCGTGCGCTGGTGGAAAAACTCGGCAACGACTATATCCGGCCGCGTTTTAACCGCCCGTATTTCCACGAAGCGGTTATGAGCAGCGCCCTGGCTTTGCCGCGCCTGCTGCGGCCACTGTATGCACACAATCTGCAGCCGGGTTACGAACTGGCGGGCGACTATCCGGAGCTGGCCGATTGCCTGCTGGTCTGCGCCACCGAAACCAAGACCGAGGACGACCTGAACCTTTACCGCGACCACCTCGCACGCGTCATCGAAAAGCAGACGTCGGCCGGTTGTCCGGTACAACCGAAGATGGCCTAGTACAAATCAACCGCAAGGAGATGTGACATGGCGACAATTACACTGCAAGGCAACGAGATTCACACCAACGGGGAACTGCCCGCGGTCGGTGACCGGGCACCGGACTTCCACCTGGTCGACGGCGAGCTGACCGACCGGCGCCTGGCCGACTATGCCGGCAAGAAGAAGCTGCTGAATATCGTGCCCAGCCTGGATACGCCCGTCTGTGCGACCTCCACCAAAAAATTCAACGAAGCGGCCGCGGTGCACGCGGGTACGGTCATGCTGGTGATCTCATCTGATCTGCCGTTCGCCCAGGGTCGGTTCTGTGGTGCGGAAGGCACCGACAAAGTTATCCCCTTGTCGATGATGCGTTCGCGCAATTTCGCCAAGGACTACGGCGTGCTGATCGAGGACGGCCCCTTGGCCGGTATCACCGCGCGCGCCGTGGTCGTGCTGGACGAGAATGACAAGGTTGTCTACACGGAGCTGGTGCCGGAAATCGGTCAGGAACCGGACTACGACGCGGCGCTGGCCGCGCTGTAGGAATCACGGATTATTTCCGGCCGCGCATACACCGCGAACACCGTAGGTTGGGCTGAGCGCAGCGAAGCCCAACAAGCGGGTGTTGAGTTGGCTTCAAATCGTTGGGCTTCGCTTTGCTCAGCCCAACCTACGGGCTACGGGCTGGTGTTTTGCGGCATTGCAGACATAGACCACAAGTGGGTAGCTTAGCCGACATCGCTGTAACGGGTTAGATTCAGATGCTGATATTCGAACATTCAAAACCGGGACGTCGCGCCACCGCGCAGGCGCCCTTTGGCGAACCCGCGGCCGATGATCTCCCCGCCGCCTTGTTGCGTGACGACGTGCCCTCGCTGCCCGAAGTTTCCGAAATGCAGGCCGTGCGTCATTACACCCGGCTGTCGCAGAAGAATTTTTCCATCGATACCCATTTCTACCCGCTGGGTTCCTGCACCATGAAGTACAATCCGCGGGCCTGCAACTCGCTGGCCATGTTGCCGGGTTTCCTGGCGCGCCATCCGCTGGCGCCTGCCAGCGAAGGTCAGGGTGTACTGGCCTGCCTGTACGAGTTGCAGGAAATGTTGAGAGATGTCACCGGCATGAAAGCCGTGTCGCTGACCCCGGCGGCGGGCGCGCAGGGGGAGTTCGCCGGTGTGGCCATGATCCGCGCCTACCATCAGGCCCGCGCCGACACGGCGCGCAACGAAATCCTGGTGCCGGATGCCGCGCACGGTACCAACCCCGCGACTGCGACCATGTGCGGGTACAAGGTGCGCGAAATTCCTACCGACCGCAACGGCGATGTCGATATCGAGGCGCTGCGCGCCGCGGTCGGACCGCACACGGCGGGCATCATGCTGACCAACCCGTCGACGTTGGGAGTGTTCGAGCGTCGCATAAAGGAGATTGCCGGTATCGTGCACGACGCCGGCGGCCTTCTGTACTATGACGGTGCCAATCTCAACGCCATTCTCGGCAAGGTTCGCCCCGGGGACATGGGTTTCGATGTCATCCACATGAACCTGCACAAGACGTTTTCCACGCCGCACGGCGGTGGCGGACCGGGCGCCGGGCCGGTGGGCGTCAGCGAGCGCCTGCAGCCCTTCCTGCCTGTGCCACTGGTGGCCTTCGACGGCGACGAGTACCGCTGGGTCACGGAACAGGACCTGCCGCAGAGCATCGGCCGCCTGTCGGCGTTCATGGGCAATGTCGGTGTCCTCTTGCGCGCCTACATTTACGCGCGTTTGCTCGGGCGCGATGGCATGCGGCGCGTCGCCGAGTTCGCTACGCTGAATGCCAACTACCTGATGAAACAGCTGCAAGGCGCCGGTTTCGACCTCGCCTACCCGAATCGGCGCGCCACGCACGAGTTTATCGTCACGCTCAAGCGTCAGGCGCGCGAGCAGCACGTGACGGCCATGGATTTCGCCAAGCGCCTGCTGGATTTCGGGTATCATGCACCGACCACATATTTTCCCTTGCTGGTGCCCGAATGCCTGTTGATAGAGCCGACCGAAACCGAAACGCGCGAAGAACTGGATGGCTTTGTCGAGGCCATGAAGCAGATCCAGGAAGAGGCCGAGACCAATCCCGCCCTGTTGCACGAGGCGCCACACACCCAGCCGGTGCGCCGGCTCGACGAAGTGCGCGCGGCACGCGAGCTGGACGTGCGCTGGAGCAACGACCGCTGAGCCGCCATGGCTAAGGCCGGCAACACAGGCATCAGGCGAATCATTCGTGCCGGGAGCTACTCCTGGAGAGGTTTCAGGGCCTGCTTCAGGAACGAGGCGGCCTTCCGCCAGGAACTGGCACTGACCGTGGTGTTGCTGCCACTGGCCTTCTGGCTGGGCGAGACCGCGCTGCATCGCGCAGTGATGATCGGCGTGTGGTTGATCGTGCCGACCGTGGAGTTGCTCAACTCCGGTATCGAAGCGGTCGTCGACCGTATCAGCGATGAACACCACCCGTTGGCCGGGCGCGCCAAGGATGTCGGTTCGGCGGCGGTGTTTCTGGCCATTACCAATGCGTCGGTGGTGTGGGCGGTGTTGTTGTTTACATAAACCTGGAGGGGAGCCTATGTCGGCACTGATTTGCGGTTCGTTTGCTTATGACACCATTATGGTGTTTCAGGATCACTTCAAGAACCACATCCTGCCGGACAAGGTGCACATTCTGAATGTCGCCTTCCACGTGCCGGAGCTGCGCCGCGAGTTCGGCGGTTGTGCGGCCAACATCGCCTACAATCTCAAGCTGCTGGGTGGCAGGCCTTTGCCCATGGGCACCGTCGGCAAGGACTTCGCGCCTTATGCGGAATGGCTGGATATGCACGCCATACCGCGCAACCATATCAAGCAGATCGAGAGCGCCTACACCGCACAGGCCTTCATTACCACCGACCAGGACGACAATCAGATTACCGCTTTTCATCCGGGTGCCATGGACTTCGCCCACGAGGTCACGGTCGACGAGGCGGATGGTGTGACCATCGGCATTGTCTCGCCGGACGGCCGCCAGGGCATGATCGACCACGCCGAGCAGTTTGTCGAAGCCGGCATCCCTTTTATTTTCGACCCGGGCCAGGCCATGCCGCTGTTTACCGGTGACGACTTCAGGCAGTTTATCGAGCAGGCGACCTGGGTGTGCGTCAACGACTACGAGTCGCAGCTGCTGCAGGACCGCACCGGCTGGTCGCCGCACGAGATTGCCGGGAAGGTCGACGCATTGATCGTTACCCTCGGGGGCAAGGGCTCGCACGTCTATCACTCGAATAAACGTATCGATATTCCGCCGGCGCCCGTCAGTGCTATTGTCGACCCCACCGGCTGTGGCGACGCGTTCCGTGGCGGGCTCCTGTACGGCCTTATGAATGGTCTGGACTGGGAAAAGACCGGGCGTATCGGCGCACTCATGGGCGCCATTAAAATAGAACAACACGGCACGCAAAACCACACGTTCACGGCAGACGAATTCCGCGAACGCTACCAGGCCGCTTTTGGCCAGCCGTTGGAGGCGCTTTGAGCGCAGGGCCCGACGCTGCGCAACACAAGCTGGCCGTTCAACAGGTCTTTGACAACATCGCCGCGGGATACGATAACCCCGCGGCACGGTTTTTCGCCTTCTGTGCCGATCGGCTGGTTAATTTCGCCAAACCCGGCGCCAGTGCGCGCGTGCTCGACGTTGCCACCGGTACCGGTGCGGTTGCGGTTCCCCTGGCCCAGGCTGTGGGCCCACAGGGGCGTGTACACGCCATCGATATTTCGCCCGGCATGCTCGATCGCGCCGCCGCCAATATCGCCAGGATGGCCCTGGAGAATGTCGATCTGCACGAAATGGACGCAGAGCGGCTCGACTTCAGATCCGACTACTTTCATACCGTTGTCTGTTCCTATGGTCTGTTCTTTATCCCCGATATGCAGACCGCGCTCAACGACTGGGTGAGGGTGTTGCGCCCGGGTGGCAAGCTGGCGTTCACCTGCTTCGAGCAAAGCGCTTTCCAGCCGATGCTGG
>JASFNS010000205.1:0-4835 GCA_050116915.1 Thiogranum sp.
CTGAGCTGGGTTGTCTACGGCGCGATCCACAGCCTGCTGGCGTCAACCCGCCTGAAGGCGCGGTTTCGGAGACATTTCGCCCCTCACTTCCCGGCCTACAGGCTGGGCTACAACCTGTTCGCGCTGGGCCTGCTGGTACCACCGCTGTGGTTACTGATCAGCTATTCGGGCGGTGCCCTGTGGCATTGGCCAGCGCCGCTGAACTGGCTGGCGCGCGCTATCTCACTGCTGGCTGTGGGCGGTTTTATCTGGAGTCTTCGTTACTATGACACCGCGGAGTTTCTCGGCACCCGCCAGTTGCGGACCCGCCGCACAGCGCTGGGTGAGCAGGCGCCGATGAGTCTCTCGCCGTTGCACCGCTGGGTCCGTCATCCCTGGTATTTTCTCGGGCTGCTGATACTGTGGACGCAGGAGATGAATGCCGCGCTGCTGGTCACGGCCATCGCACTGACAGTCTACCTGGTGATCGGCTCGCGCCTCGAGGACAAAAAGCTGGTTGCCTGTTACGGCGAACCCTACCGGCTCTACCGGGAGCGGGTGCCCGGGCTGGTGCCGCTGCCGTGGCGACACCTGTCTAAACAGGATGCCGACGACATCCTTGCGGGAACTGCGCCTGAACGGCGCGAGCCCTCCCGTTAATGCATCTGGCCGGTCATCGCGCCGATGACCTGGTCTTCGAGCTGTATGCGCTCGGCCAGCGTTTCACCCAGGCGTGAAAGGTCCGAATCCAGCAGGGCGAGGATCTCCCGGTCGCCGTTGGTCAGGTCAACCTCTTCGTACCTATCGTTAAAACGCAGGATGGTGTCCGTCGTCTGCACGATTTTCGGGTAGATCCTGTCGGCGAGTTCCAGCACCGGAGTACGCCGTTCGAGCCTGTCGGAGATAAAACGGTAGAGCTGGAAATGCGCGCTGGCGGCATAATCGATCAGCGCCTGACAGAATTCCTGCAAAGCGTCGCTGGTAACCTCGTCGGGCTCGAAGGGCCGCTGGTTCGCCAGTTCACTGTAAAGGGACAGGGTTTCACTGCGTGTCTTGACCAGGGTCGCCAGTTTCTCTCTTGACCGACGACGTCGATCGTTGGTGGCAGCGTATTCGCTCGTCATCGGATGGCTCCACTTGCTGTTGTCAGTTATGTTTGGCCGGTATTTCAACGACTGTACCTGTGCGCCGACACGCAAAGTGTCGATCCTTTGTCGCACAGCCCGCGCCTCATCTCGCTCAATACCGACAGGATACTGAATTTCATGATTTTTTCAAGGATGGTTCGGTTTTTGCTATTCGATTGACAGGGAATCACTGCACAGAAGGAACCTGGGATGGGACTGCCAGCCAATATCCGCGAATTTCTGGACCGCCGCACGGTCGCGTACCAAACGTTACTGCACCCGCGAACATCCACGCTAACACAGGCCGCGAGCGCCTGCGACATCCCGGTTTCCCAACTGGTGCGCGCGGCTATCCTGGTCGATGGTCAGGGCCTGCTGATGGCCGTGCTGCCTGCGGACCACGTACTGGACTTCGAAGCGCTGTGCGCCCTCCTGCACCGCAATCTCGAACTGGTGCCCGGCAGCCAGCTCACCGCCATTTTCGACGACTGCGAACCGCGCTCCTATCCGCCGCTCGCGCCGGCCTATGACCTGGATGTGATTGTCGACGTGGCTGTCGACAACCTGGAAGTCATCACCTTCGAACCCGGCGTGCACACCACCCTGCTGCAGATCAGCAGGAACGATTTCCGCGGCCTGCTCGGCGATGCCCTGAGCGGCAGTTTCTCGCGACCGGCTGCGTCACTGCGCGCCGATCCCGCGGACATCGATGCCTCTCTCGATCACGTAGTCGATCAGTTCACCCCCGTACGGATCAAACAGAATATTGACGAGTTTCACGAACTTCCGGCCCTGCCCGCGACCGCAGCACAGATCTTGCGACTGGCCGCCGACCCCATGGCCAATGCGCGCCAACTGGCCGACATCATCGAACAGGACCCGGGGCTGTCGGCGCAGGTGTTACGCTACGCCAATTCCTCGTTATATGGGTACGCCGGTTGCATTACCAATCTGCAGACCGCGATTGCGCGCGTACTGGGCTTCGAATTCGTCATCAACCTGGCCCTGGGGCTGTCTATCGGCAAGTCGCTGCGCATACCGCAGGAAGGTCCTTTCGGACTGGACGCCTTCTGGAAACACTCGGTGTATGCCGGGCGGCTCGTCGAGCAACTCGCGACACGCCTTCCGAGTCGGCAAAAAGTGCCGCGCGGAACGGCTTATCTCGCGGGGCTGCTGCAGAATCTGGGCCGGCTAGTACTGGGCCATACATTCCAGCCGGAGTTCTATCTTCTCAACCGTTTCGCCCAGGCCAACGCTGAAATGTCGACGTGTGAACTGGAGCGCCACGTTTTGGGGGTTACCCATGACCAGATAGGCGCCTGGTTACTGGAAGCCTGGGATGTGCCCGAGGAACTGGTTATCGCCGTCCGGCACCACCACGACGAAGGCTACTGGGACCGGCACGCCACCTACCCCCAGCTGGTTCTGATCGCCAACCGGGCGCTCGCGGAGCACGGGCTGGGTGAGACGGATCGCGCCGGTTTACCCGCTTTCAGCCTCGAAATGCTTGGGCTAAAAGAGAAACAAGTTATTGAAATAACGAATAGTTTGTTTGACGGCAGCGATGAACTCGAAGAGCTTGCGCGTCGCCTGGCAGCTTGACGCAGTCGCCTAAATCCGCTTAAATACCCCTGCAGGAAGCATTGTTTTATACCCTGCCACCGTTCCGGTGGCTGGGTGTTTTTCCATTTTCCCGGGAATTATTCTTGACTAAAAGAGTCAACTATTATTATCATTACTACTGTTGATGAAACGGAGACGCGCACCCTGGGTGCTGCGCCTGGAAGTCAAATGAGGCGAATCATGAAATTATCAACCAAAGGTCGTCATGCCATCACTGCAATGATGGAACTGGCGCTACGACACGACAAGGGCCCGGTCACGCTTGCGGATATTTCCGTTGAGCAGTCGATTTCGGTGTCTTACCTCGAACAGTTATTCGCGCGCCTGCGCAATCACGGTCTGGTGACTGGCATGCGCGGTCCCGGTGGCGGCTATTGCCTGCGCCGACCGGCCACGGAAATCACCATTGCCGAGATCCTGAGCGCCGTGGACGATGCCATGCCCGCACGTCGGGAGCGCATCCCTGGCGAGGAATGGCCGCAGAGCGTGGTCATGTGGAACCAGCTGAGCTCGCGTATTTTCGATTATCTGAATGGCCTGACCCTTGCCGAGGCGGTCAACCAGACCAGTGAAAGCAAGGAAGGCGACCAGGGTGACGGCGGCGGCTTCCGCTCGGATATCCAGCAGACCGCCGCCTGACCCGGCGACAGCGCTTACCGATTAGTTCACGAGTACTGGAGATAGCACGTCATGGCATACAGTGACAAGGTTCTGGATCACTACGAAAACCCGCGCAACGTCGGTTCCTTCGACAAGGCGGACACCAGCGTCGGTACCGGTATGGTCGGCGCGCCCGCTTGCGGTGACGTGATGAAACTGCAGATCAAGGTCAACGGCAATGGTGTCATCGAAGATGCCCGTTTCAAGACCTATGGCTGCGGTTCCGCCATCGCGTCGAGCTCCCTGCTGACCGAATGGGTCAAGGGTAAGACGCTGGAAGAAGCCAGTGAAATCAAGAACAGTCAGATCGCCGAGGAGCTGGCCCTCCCGCCGGTCAAGGTGCACTGTTCCGTGCTGGCCGAAGATGCCATCAAGGCCGCGATTTCCGACTTCAGGCAGAAGAACGAATCGGGCCGCGAAGAAGTCGCCTGAGCGGTTTTGCGCGCAACCTCTGAAAAGCCGCCGATTCCGGCGGCTTTTTTATGATCGGAATATATCTTTAATAATCCCGCACATGCAAGACAGCATCCTTGAACTCTACCCAAACCCCGGGCAGCGACACCCACTGAACAATCTCTACCTACGTCAGCCCGCCGGTATTCCCGAGACGCAAGAATCACCTTTTATATATAGTAACTTTATCGCCAGCCTGGACGGTCGCATCGCGATGCCGGCTGCTGGACGCCACACCCACCAGGTTCCGCCGGCCATCGCAAACGAGCGGGACTGGCGCCTGTTCCAGGAACTGGCCGCCCAGGCCGACCTGTTGATCACCAGCGCTCGCTATTTCCGCCAGGCCGCCGACGCGGAAACACAGGCGGAACTGCCCGTGGGCTTGTCCGCCGGTTTTGATGACCTGCGGGCCTGGCGGATCGAACAGGGACTGACGCCGCAACCGGACATCGCCATTTTCACCGCCAGTCTCGACATTCCACCCGAAACACTCAACCGCTACCGGGATCGCCGGCTGTTCGTGATCACCGGGCGTCAGGCCGACAGTGCCAAACTTGACCGCCTGAGGCGCCATGGGCATGTCGCTGTCATTACCTGCGGAACCGGAGCACAGGTGGATGCCCACTCACTGCGTGACCAGCTCGGGCAATTGGGTTACCGGCGCGTTTATGCCATCGGCGGGCCCTCCGTTTTCCACACTCTGGTCAATGGAAAGGCCCTGGATCGCCTGTACCACACCACCGCCCATTGCCTGCTGGGCGGTACGGAATACGACACCTTTGTGTGGGGAGCGGCATTCCGGCCAGAGGTCTCGCTGCCGCTGCGCGCCATGTACCTGGATACCGTCAGCCCGCCCGGCAGCGGCCAGACACTGGCCATTTACGGGAAATAATCCGCGCTTTCTTTCGCTCAGGGGACTCGGCCCGGATGTGTTAGGATCGGAGCGAGACCATACCCATACAGCAAGCAGGAGCCCAGGTGAAATTCTGTAGT
>JASFNS010000206.1:0-4823 GCA_050116915.1 Thiogranum sp.
GCCGGCGTTGTGCGGCCAGCTCGATCACCTGTTGCAGGCAACGGCGCGTATTGAGTCCCAGGAGCTCTCCGTCGGGATCTGCGTACAGGTGCGTATCCGTGATCTGGGCGATGCGCAGGGCAGGTGTCTCGGTTGCGTATGCGGGCACTAGTCGATCGCCTTGATAAACACCCTGGAGTTGCGCTGGTAGTTATACAGGCTGCGTTTGCGGACCGGCAACGACGACAGGTCGGCGCGTTCGAAACCGCGCTCGCGGAACCAGTGCGAGGTTTGAGTGGTGAGCACGAACAGCCGCCGGATGCCGTTGTTGCGGGCGCGCTGTTCGATGGCGCGCAGCAGACTGTCGCCGCGGCCGTGTGCGCGGTAATCGGGATGCACTACCAGGCAGGCCAGCTCGGCAACCTCGCGCTCGTAGGGATACAGCGCCGCGCACGCGATAATCATGCCGTCGCGCTTGACCACCAGGAAATAACCGATTTCCATTTCCAGCAATTCGCGCGAGCGTTTCACCAGTACACCCTGTTCTTCCAGTGGCGCAATCAGTTTCAGGATGCCGCCGACATCGTCGATGCTCGCCGTGCGCAGACCCTCGTAGAGCTCCGCACTGACCAGGGTGCCGATGCCATCGCGGGTGAACAGCTCCAGTAGCAGCCCGCCGTCGTGACCACGGGCAATAAGGTGGGTGCGTTTGACGCCGCGCCGACAACTGTCCACGGCATTTAGCAGATGGCGCCGCCATTCCTCGCCGAGTTTGCGCCGTGAGCGCAGCAATTGTTCGGCTTCCAGTAGCGACAACTGGTGGATAAAGTGTCGCCTGCTGTCACGCAGGCCCTCGCCTTCGACCAGCAGCACCAGCTTGTCGGCGTGCAGGGCGACGGCCGCAGCCGTGGCGATTTCTTCGGCGCTCAGATTGAAGATTTCACCGGTGGGCGAATAACCGATCGACGACAACAGTACAATACGTCCGGCATCCAGTTGCTGGTGGATGCCTGCAGCGTCTATGCGCCGCACCTCGCCCGTATGGCAATAGTCCACACCATCGCGCACGCCCAGCGGCCTGGCGATGACGAAGTTACCGGTCGCGATACCGATACGGGCGCCCCCGACCGGCGCATTGACAATGCCCATGGACAGCTTGGCTTCGATGTCAACGCGCAGGCTGCCGACGGCATCCTTGACGCTGACCAGGGCCTCGTCGTCGGTGACACGCAAGCCGTTGACGTAACGAATTTCCGCGCCACGCTGTTTCAGGCGCTGTTCAATCTGGGGTCTGGCGCCGTGCACCAGCACCAGGCGCAGCCCGAGCGTGTTGAGCAGGGTGATATCGTTGACCAGTTCGTCAAAGCCGTCGCCGAGCGCCTCGCCGCCGAAGGTAATGACGATCGTCGTGCCGCGGTGCGCCTTGATGTAAGGGGCCGCCTGGCGAATGTTGGCCACGAAGGCATGCTGGTCTTTGTTCTGTTTATTGGGCATAAACCCTAGATTACCAATAAAAGTCAAAGCAATACCAGCATTGCGACGTGGCGGCCGGCAACCGGAACCGCGCGCTGCCGCTATCGGCAACCGTGAGGCCCCGGACCTTGTTCAGCCGCCGTTGGGCGGTGGCTGGATGCAGAACCGGTCAATCAGTTTGCGCAGGAGATCAAGTGTCGGGCCGATGCGTGCTTCTTCGAGATATTCGTCGGGCTGATGAGCCTGTTCGATGTCACCGGGGCCGAGCACCACGGTGTCGATACCCATCTGGTTGAAATAGGGGCCCTCGGTGCCGAACGCCACGGCCATGGCGCTGTAGCCGGTGAGTGATTCGGTAGCGCGGACGATGTCGGATGTCGCCCGCGTCTCCATGGCCGGCGTGCCCTCGAACAGCGCGCGGCAGGTCAGCTGCAAACCGGTCCCCGCGATGGCCTGCTCGATGCGTTGTTGCAGGATGTGGCGCAGTTCGCCGAGGTCCATGCCGGGCAGGGGGCGCAGGTCGATGTGCAATTCGCAATCGGCGCAGATGCGGTTGGGATTGTCGCCCCCGTGGATATGGCCGAGGTTCAGGGTCGGCACGGGTACCTGGAACAGCGGATTCACGTGTTGCGCCTGGAGTTCGGCACGCCAGCGTACCAGTTCGTCCAGTACCAGGCGCATACCCTCCAGGGCACTGTTGCCGAGTGCCGGGTCGCTGGAGTGGCCGGACCGGCCCCGCAGGTGGATGCTCTCCATCATGACGCCTTTGTGCAGGCGCACCGGGCGCAGCCCGGTTGGTTCACCGATCACGGCATAACGTGCCTGCGGACGCCCGACGCTGACCAGGGTCTGTGCACCCGCCATCGAGCTTTCCTCGTCCGCAGTCGCCACCAGTATCAGTGGCTCCCTGAAGCGGTCCGGTGAAAAGCTGCTGGCCGCCTCGATAGCCAGCGCGAGAAAGGCTTTCATGTCGCAGGTGCCGAGACCGTAAAGGCGTCCGCCCTGTCGCGTCAGTTTGAACGGATCGTGTTGCCAGCGGCCGGCATCGTAGGGGACAGTATCCGTATGGCCGGCCAGTACCAGGCCCCCGGGGCCGTTGCCGAGTGTTGCGACCAGGTTGGCCTTGTCGCTGCGGTCGGCGATCGGCATGACTTCCACCTGCCAGCCCAGCGCACTCAACCAACCTGCCAGCAAGTCGATGACGGCACGGTTGCTCTGATCGAAATCGGGGCTGACGCTGCTGACCGACGGGGTCGATATCAGCGCATCGATCATCTCGAGGAGTGGTGGCGGTTTCTGCATGGCCGGGCGGCTCGTCTTCTGGTTGGGGTCCGAGCCTGATTATGGACAAGGCCGACCCGGATTGCGATGAGCTGATGCGGCGGCTGGGAGAAACAGCTTGCACGCGCCGCGGATGAAAGTCCGGCGGGTTGGCGTTTCAGTCGGCCCGGCCGACCGATTGCAGGCCATATGTCTTGAGTTTGCGGTACAGGGTGCGCTCGCTGATCCCCAGGATCTGGGCGACTCTGGAGCGCTTCCCCTGGTGTTCGGCCAGCAATTCGGCGATGTATTGGGACTCCAGACCCCTGATAGACGGTTCCTGGCCGTCCGCGTCCTGCATTGCGATGCCGTTGTTGGTCGAGCCGTGGAGCGGTTGCCGGTCAATATGTATTTCGGCCGCGGTGACGATGCCGTTGGTGCTGAGCGCGGCGGCGCGCTGCAAGATGTTTCCAAGTTCGCGAACGTTGCCCGGGTAGTCGTAATCGATCAGGGCATCGATGGCGTCGGCGGTCAGGTGGTAGCTGCGGTCGACGCTTGCGCCGATACGTCCGAGCAGCGCGTTGGCGAGCAACGGAATGTCGTTGCGCCGCGTGCGCAGGGTCGGGACCTCGCAGATGATGCCTGCCACCCGATAGTACAGGTCGGCACGAAACCGGTTCGAGGCAACCAGTTGTCGCAAGTTTCGGCCGGTGGCGCAGACGATTCGCACATCGACGCTGAGTAACTCGCGCCCGCCCACGCGGCGGAATCTGCCACTCTCCATGGCGTTCAGCAGGCGTCCCTGCAGCGACTGCGGCAGGTCACCGATTTCGTTCAGAAAGAGTGTCCCGCCGTCGGCCTGCTCGAAGAGGCCGTGACGGCGCCCGATACAACCGGTAAATGCGCCGCGCTCGTGGCCGAAGAGCTCGCTTTCGAAAACCGATTCAGATACGGCGCTGCAATCCACCATGACGAAACCGCGTTCGTTGCGGCTTGAACGTCGGTGAATGTACCTGGCTGCCAGGTCCTTGCCGACGCCACTTTCGCCAGTCACCAGGACGGGGGCATCGACTTCGGCGGCGCGCGTAAGATGCTCGATACATTGCTGGAATGCCTTGGACTGACCGACCATGCGTTGCTGGTCGCCGGCGAGGTCTTCGGCGCTGGCCAGCGGGAAAATGGCTTCACCCAGGTACATGCTGCCGTCGAGCCCGAGAATGGGCGAGCCCTTGATGCGTACATGCTCGATCTGAACCTGGGGACCATGATGGATATGCAGAACCTGGTGGGGTTCGCGGGTGGCAAACACCTGTTTGTGCGGACAGTCCTCGCCATTCATGTGGCAGGGAACACCGGAACGGTGTGATACTTCGTGACACTTGCGCCCGACGATGCCTTCATCGGTCACGCCGTAGGCGTCCCGGTAGGCTTTATTGGCAGCAACGACGTTATAGTCGCCGTCGATCACGACAAACGGATTGTCCTGGGCATCAATGAGTGACTGCACGTCAACCGAGATGTTCTTGTCCATGTTGGGACGCCCCTGTAGCCCTGTGACTGTCAATATGGCAGCTTTTCAACAGGTCCTTTGAGTTTAGTCCAGGCTGTCCGGCACTGCACGAGAAGCGTCTTAAATCCCCCGGTTATTTGGTGGGCACCTTGCTGAAAAGCGGTGGAGCGTGACCCGGTGCCGGTCGGGCCGGATGGTCTTGAGCCGAGCACGAGCCGCGGCCGCCAGCCCGATACCGGCAGGCTGGCGGCGGGCGACAATCAGCTGGATGTCACCTTGCTACGCAGCCGCTGATTCAGGCCATCGCGCAGCAGAGTCGACAGGCCATCGACCGGGCTGATTGAGTCGAATGCAGCGAGAATCAGCTGGTTACGATTGTTGACGTTGAACTTCCGGAACAACTTCGCAAGGTGCATTTTTACGCCCTGGTGCGACAGGTGCACGTGTTCGGCGATTTGCTTTATGGCCAGGCCCTTGACGACTTCGCAGAGAATCTCGACTTCCCGCTTGGTCAGGCCCTCACACAGGTGTTCGATACGTTCATTGAAGCGCGATTCCAGTAGTTCGTCGAAGCTTTGTTGACCGGCGATAAAACGTTCCA
>JASFNS010000207.1:0-4773 GCA_050116915.1 Thiogranum sp.
CAGCGAGATGGATGGTGGCCGTTTCCAGACGGTAGCGCTCTGCCGTTGACGGTTGGTGGTGGTGCCGGGCCGTCGCGATAAAGCTGTCGGGCAGGTTCCAGGCGCGCATCAGTTCCGCACCGACTTCTCCATGATCAAAGCCAAAAACCTCGCGCTCTGCGAGGTGCAGCGACACTGGTTTCTGGGAAGCCTTTTCCAGCGCCTGGCGGGCCAGATCCGGCTGCTGGCGGTACATGACCAGCGCGCCGATATCGTGCAGCAGTCCCATGACGAAACAGCGCTCGGTATTCGGCGCACGCAGGAAGCGGGCGAGCACCCGTGCGACAACCCCGGTATACAGGCTATGTTCCCAGAACTTCTCCATATCGACATGTTGATTGGGCAGTCTGGAGAATACCTGTATGGCGCTGGCGCCGAGGATCAGATCCGTCAGTTCCAGGGTGCCGACAATGGTGATCGCGCGCGATATGGTTTCGATACGGGAGGGAAAGCCGTAAAACGCGCTGTTGACGATACGCAGCAGCCGGGCCGTCAGCGCCGGATCTTCGGCGATTATTTCGCCGATTTCGGAGGCCGAAGTATTGGGGTGATTCAGTAGCTCCATTGCGCGCATGACTACCCCGGGCAGCGAAGCCAGTTCAACGGTATCAGTTACGAGGTCTCTGGCTGTCAGCGTCATTGCGTGCCCTCGGGACGTTCCCCATGCCGGTCTCCTGCGAGCCTCGGGCGAGATGCGCTGACCGGTGAGCGGGCACGGGAGAGCGGTCGTCCATCAATCCCGGTGACAGCCGCGTACGTGGCAGCACTGATTTTTACCTGGCCGATTTCTCTATCCACAATGCCGTCCTGGCAATCCAGTTAACCCTCCAAAAATCAAACGCCTAAGCCGAAAACTGCAGGACGCCTGCAGCGCTCCGGCGGTTCAGTCACTAACCGGGCGCGGGAGACATGGCGCCGGTATCTGGGTTTAATGGTACTCACCGGGATCTGATATCACAATAATAAATACTGATGGGCGGCTGATTTACAGTGCTGGTCCGGTCTGAGAGAATGCGCCCAGAAAATTTTTAGTTGCGGTTTGCATGGAGATTGAATCATGAAGAAATTTATAGTTGCTACCCTGTCCAGCCTGTTGCTGGTGAGCGCCACGGTCAGTTCGGCTGCCGGCGATGCGGCTGCCGGAAAGGCAAAGGCCGCCGTGTGCGCCGGTTGTCATGGTGCCAACGGCATCAGTATGGCGCCGATCTACCCGAACCTGGCCGGTCAGAAGGAAGCCTATCTGGTCGCCCAGTTGAAAGCGTTCCGCGATGGCAGCCGTGCCAACGCCATTATGGCGCCGATGGCCAAGCCCCTGAGCGACGCAGATATCGATAACCTCGCAGCTTATTATTCCAGTCTCAAATAACAACGGACTGGTGAGCTGAACAAGCCCGGCCACGCGCCGGGCTTTTTTTGTCTCAGTCTTTTTGCAGGCGATGGTTGACCAGCAGGGTAAGGGTCAAGAGCACGAGGGCGCCGGCCTGGTGAGTGGCGGCCAGCGCTACGGGCACGTGCAGCAGCAGCGTGCTGATGCCGAGGGCCACCTGAATCGCGGCCATCAGCATCAGCAGGTGAATGGCGACACGCGCCGAGGGTGTTGGTCGCAGGCGCAGCGCCGCCAGCCAGAACAGCAGGATCGAGCTGAACGTCAGCGTCGCCAGCACGCGATGGTCGAACTGAACCGTGGCGATGTTTTCGAACAGATTGCGCCAGCCGGGTTGCAGCATCCAGCCCGCGGGCGGCAGCCATTGATCGCCCATTTTGGGGAACGTGTTGTAGGCGTGACCGGCTTTGAGGCCGGCGACGAAACCGCCGGAGACAATGGTCACTGCGGCAAGCCCGAGCAGAAACTTCGCGGCCGTTTTCAGGCCCGCCGGGTTTGCGGCAGGTTGCCGTTGCGCGAACAGCAGGTCGTAGAGTATCCACAACAGGTAGGCATAGATCAGTAACGCCAGACTCAGGTGGGCAGTAAGCCGGTACTGGCTGACATGCGGGTTGTCGGTCAGGCCGCTCTTGACCATGTACCAGCCGAGCAGTCCCTGCAGTCCGCCCAGGACAAAAGCGAAGCCGAGTCGCGGAACAAGTGACGCCGCCAGCTTTCGCCGGAACATGAAATACAGGAAGGGTATTAAAAAGACAGCGCCAATGGACCGACCGAGGATGCGGTGGCTGAATTCGAACCAGTAAATCGATTTAAATCCGTCCAGGTCCATACCGACATTTATCTTGCGATATTCGGGTGACTGCTGGTACTTGGCGAACACCTCTTCCCAGGCTTGCTGATCGAGCGGCGGCACCACGCCGAAGATCGGATCCCACTCGACCATGGACAGGCCTGAACCGGTCAGCCGGGTGACGCCGCCCAGAATCACCATGGCGAATATCATGGCGCAGCACAGCAGCAGCCAGGCAGCCACCTGGCGGCGGGTGGAGTCATCCATCTGGGCGGGGTATCTGGTCATGGGGCCTGCTGTATAGGCTCAAACCGTGGCATTGTAACGTATGCGTCTGTGCTATGCTGCCCGAGGTTTCTTATACCCTGTTAAAATCGATTTCGCCGCGGGAGGCATCGGCATTTTGATTGTACGCAATCTGTTGGTACTGATGGTCGCCGTCGCCGTTTTGTGGCTGGCCGCCGATCGGCTGCTGCGCGAACCGCAATCGGTCGTTCAGTCGGCGGCTATCGCTCCGGGTTCCTCGCCCCCGGTTGTGCCGCCGCAACAGCCGGCGTTGAAGCACGTGGGCGATATCAGCGTGCACAGCGTTGAAGAAATGGAACTGCTGTTCAGCCGGGTCGAGCAGTTGCTCGAACGACCGCGCCGGGCGGGTGAACAACCGCTGGTGTCACTGGTACTGCACGGTCCCGAAGTCGAATTTTTCGCCTTGAAGAACTATGCCAGGTACAAGAGCGTGGTCGATCGGGCCGCCAAACTGGCGGCGCTGGGTGCTGTGGATATCAGCATCTGTCAGACCCAGATGCGCAACTACGGTATAGCTCCTGAACAGGTGCCCTCGTTTCTTCGCCAGGTGCCCTTCGGTCCCGATGAAGTGGATCGCCTGGTGGATCAGGGTTTCGTATACATGTAGATGTAGCGGGCGGGGGCTTTCCCGCTTGTGGTGATCCGGCTTTACAGCAGCTCGGCGCGCTCGACCTGCCCGTAACGGTCGAGTGTCAGCCGCAGACGCCCCTGACAGGAAATGCGGCGTTCAATGCCGTCCACGCCTTCCAGGATGACTTCCTCGAACTGAACGAACGCGATTACGTGCTGATCGTTCCGCTCGATAATCTCATAGTCCAGCGTCTGGTCGTCTATCCAGCCGTTCTGGGAGCAGAAGGCGGTGAGTTCGCGGCACGACATCAGGTAACGCGCGATATTTTGCATCAGGCGCTGCATCGTTACCGCAAGTGCAACGGCGGGTCGTCGCCAGTGAGCAGCCCCGTTTCTGCGGGCTGCCCCATCAGGCGGGCTTGCCGGGTGTGTTTGGCTTCAGAATAGATTTGCATGCCGGCAGTGGGGTCGGGCGTGGTCACTATCATCTGTCCTTCTCCGTGCGGGCGCCGCGGCGAAACCTGCGCCGCGAGTGCCGGTGACCTGGACACAAGTATAGATCTACCTGGGTCGACCGCAAGTCGGTCCGCGGCGGGCGCGTCACCGGGCGGACGGTGGGAAGTGCCAAGTGACGAGGGTGGCCTAGACGAACAGGGTCAGTACGCCGGTGTAGCCGTACAGTCGTTGGTTGAATATTTCACCGTTGGCGAAGAACCCGACCAGCGGGAAATCGCCGAGCGTGGCGTGGATCATTTTCACCTCCGCGGAGTCCTCCCCGAACAGCGCTTCGCCGCGGCCCAGGCAGGAAAAATACAGCCCGCCCCGGGGCGTGGCGCCGCGAATGCGCAGTTTCAGTTCGTCGAGCATGCGCTGCATATCTTCCCAGGCGGTTTTCCCGTCGCGGCGGCAGAACTGGATTTTCTGTCCGGGATGCGCCATGTCGCCGATGGCGATGCGCTTGCCCTCGACGTCGATGCCGACGAGGTTGCGTACCAGGTAGTCGCCGGTATCCGAGCCTGCGATGGGCAGGCCGACGAATATGTAACCCGCGGCGCGGTTGAGGTCGCGCGCGAGAATTTCACCGATATCTTCATTGAAGACATCCAGCGCCGGGCGCTGGTCGATGTAGTTGATAATATTGCTGTCGCAGTCGGTGATCACGTGCTTGTCCGCGATCGGGCTGCAACCCTGGCTGAGTGCGGTGGCGATTGTGATGTTGCTGTTGAAGATCACACCTGACAAGCCGCCTTCGAGCAGCTCGTCCGCGATCTGCGGGTGAGCACCGTGCGAGGAACTCAGGCCGCCCACCAGGTAACCCCCCGGTAGTTCGGCGTGCAGCTGTTTGAGGAGCTCCGGCAGCATACCGTTGCCCGGGTCACCGTGCAGCACGGCCACGTGCGCCTGCGAGTCGTGCAACCAGCGGTCCCAGGTCGCGGGCAGGTGGTCCGCCGCTCGTCCATAGAAGGAAAGCAGCTGAAAGCTGTCCTCGGGGAAGCAACCGATCATCACGGCCATGGCGGCCGACTGGTGGTACTCCCGGTTGGTGGCGCAGATGCCGATTCCCACGGTACCTGTCCAGTGAACGACGCCGGTGGCTTC
Organism: Thiogranum sp.; assembly: GCA_050116915.1. GTDB lineage: Bacteria > Pseudomonadota > Gammaproteobacteria > DSM-19610 > DSM-19610 > Thiogranum. The sequence goes on from JASFNS010000207.1 coordinate 4,689, forward strand.
ACGCAGCCGCTCGAGTATCGGTTGTAACACATCGGCGTAGGCGTCGCTGACGTAGACAAACCCCAGGTTGGCCGCCGGCGGAACC
>JASFNS010000208.1:0-4770 GCA_050116915.1 Thiogranum sp.
CCCGTTCGAATGCCAGCTCGATCCCGAGCACGGTTTGCCGTCCAATCTGCTCTCCGTCTATCGCCGGCCGCTGCCGTCGGCCAACGTCGCGTTCCTGCGCCAGGGAGGGGACCCGCAGAAGTTCGATATTATGTGGGACGCGCGGGAGGAGGATCTGAGAACGCAGTTCATCAACGCAACGCTGTTTCACGGCCAGACGACTGTCGTACCCGATGACGTTTCCATTACGCAGGGCGCGCAATTTCAGGCCGGCATGTTCACCGGCCAGGTGCTGGACGGGGTAGCCCGGGATCTCACCGGTGGCGATGGTAGCGGCGCACTGGGGGGGCCAGAAAATCTCTGGGACTGGCGGAAGATTCAGGTGGAAGACCCGTTGTGCGCCAACACCACGGGATCGTCGGGCGAGCTGCTGTGTGAGGGGATCAAGCGCAAGCACCTGGTGCCGGAGCGCGTCAATATCGGATCGGAACTCTACGACTCCTTCACCGCCCCGGTAGGCCACCCCCCGAAGCAGCAGGCGAAGCGCGAGTCGATCGCGCGCGGCGAGGCGCTGTTCGACAGCAGGGTGTTCACCATTAACTTCGTCGCCGGCCTCAACGATATCAAGGGGGACGTCGACGGCACGGAGCCCGGTACCTGCTCCACCTGCCATAGCAACCTTAACGTGGGCAACGACACCGCAGGCGACCCGAAACGCCTGGGTATCATGGACAATAGCAATGGCGTCAACGTCATGCCGGCGACGCCGGACTTTCCCCGCTTCGCGTTCTACTGCGCGACGGGCAGCATCCCCTTCTTCTCCAATCCGGTCACCTCGCCGAACTGCCCGGGAAGCACCCCCGGCAATGATGCGACCTGTGACGAATTCATCACCACCGATCCGGGCAAAGGCCTGGTCAATGGCAAGTGCGCCGACCTCGGCAAAATGAAGGTGCCGGTCCTGCGGGGATTGGCATCGCGCGCACCCTATTTCCACGGCGGCAACGCGGCGACACTGGAAGACGTGGTGAATTTCTATAACAAGCGGTTCAACATCGGATTCACCGGGCAGGAGATAACAGACCTTGCCAACTACCTGAACTCACTGTAGGCCCGCCCCACCGGCATTTTGCCAAGGCGTTTCCTTGTGGGCACGATGGTGTAACCGGATCGGTTCTGGGGCCGTCTCATATCGGGTGAGCATCTGCATCGTCAGCGTTGTGCCTGGTACGCATCCCCGAAACCGCGTACCAGGGTCGAGTTGGCCACGACCAGCCGATGGATAGATGCGATGCAGTACCAAAGGGATCCGGCTCGTTCAGCACCAGCAGGTTTTTCAAAACTTGCACGGAACTGCGAGAAGCCTGGCCGGAACCAGCGTCGGTATAGTACAGCTGGAAGACACCCAGGCTGTCAGTTATGATTTCCAGTTCCGCCGGCTCTCGCTGACCGCGCAACGGGTCAATTCCTGGCCCCTGGTTGGGCAGCCCCGCCGCGCGCATTCTCTAAACGTTCTGTCCAGGCACCACGAGCGTTGCTGACAGAGCTGTGGATGGCCGACCGAACCGGCTGTTCAACCTGAATTACAACGTTCCGCCGTAATGGTGTGTAACAATAGGTGAGCTGGTAAACCCCTTACAGGACTATTGCTTTCATGATTTCCCGTATTTTGATTCTCGGCATAAACGGCGGCTTTGGTGCTCTGTTTTCAAGGCTGCTGGTTGCCAGGGGCATATCGGTTGTCGGCGCAGACCTGGCAGCCCAGGCCGGCGCCGGTGTGCGGTGTGACCGATACATTTCATGCGACCTTGGGAAGCCTTCGAACGAACTGAAGAGTCTCGCCAGTCAGAGTGATACTTTTCTGTTTTGCGTGCCGGAACAGCCGCTTGTTGAGGGGCTCCGGGTTTTCGCCGATATCGCTGCGCCTGGCAGCCTGTTTGTCGATACGCTGTCGATCAAGACCCCGGTAGCGACTATTGTGAGCGACAGGCGAAATGACGTGCAGCACCTGAGCATCAATCCAATGTTTGCACCCGATATTGGATTCAGCCACCAGAATGTTGCCGCGGTACCGGTAGTCGGCGGAGACAAGTGCGATGAATTCGCCGCATACATGCGCGATTGGGGAGCTAACGTCATCAGCATGGATGTGGTTACGCATGATCGGCAGACTGCGATTACCCAGGCGCTTACGCATGCGGTGACTATCGCTTTCGGGGATTGTTTATCACGGCTGGGTTATGATGCGGAAAAAGCCTGGTCTATTTCTGCACCCCCACATCGACTGCTGATGACCCTCTATACCCGGATTCTGAGCAAAGATCCCGATGTATACTGGGAAATCCAGGCCGACAACCCCTACGCATCGGAAGCTCGCGTGAGCCTTATTCAGGCGTTGCAGGATATCGAGTCGATCAGCCAAAACCGCGACCGTAACGCATTTCACCGTATCGTGATGTCGGGCAAATCCGCCATTTCGGCGATTCTGCCCACTCTGAATTCGCTTGCGGAGAAGATATTCGGTCAGGCCTGATCACTGCTCGGTGACGGTTCTTCCAGGTGACAGCTTTCCCTGATAATCAGGTCGTACATTTCGTGCAGGAATCCCGGGCGCACACCGTACCGATTGCCCAGCACGGTGCATCGGTTTTTTATCTGTTCAATACGCTCCGGCTGCATTACTGCGATACCGGTATTGGCTTTAAACTTGCCGACTTTTCGCACTACATCAAAGCGCTGTCCCAGAGCCCTGATGATTTCTTCGTCGAGAGAATCGATCTGTTCGCGATAGGAATCAATATCAGACATACGGGTCTCCGAATCCTGAATCAGTTTACGCCGCCCGCGGCTATCTGATCAAGCTCGTTGTTGGTATGCTCTGCTACCTTGGCAGGTAACGGTGGCAAAGATTTCAACAACTCCAGCGGAACGCCTGCGATATCAAAGTGAGAGTAGCCAAATTCGCCAAATTGCGCGTATACAATGGCGTTGATAAGGGCTCTGGCCTTGAGCACAATCTCCTTGAATTCTTCCTCGACATCAGACAGGGCGACTATTGCACCACCAATTCCAATCGACGTGGTGTCTGGCGTGCACACCGCGGTGCGAATTACAATATTCAAGTCCGCGCCTCCGCCCAGACCGATAAAACCGATGGATCCTGAATAGACACCCCTGGCTTCCGACTCCAGGCGATCGATAATTTCCAGGGTGCGGATCTTTGGCGCGCCGGTCATCGAGCCACCCGGAAAGGCTGCACGTACACAGTCAACAACCGTATTTTCTTCCTTTAACAACCCGCGAACCGTGCTGACCAGTTGGTGCACTGTTTCGTAGGATTCGACAACCATCAATTTGGGCACATGAATGCTGCCCACCTCGCAGACGCGACCAAGATCGTTGCGTAACAGATCCACAATCATAAGATTCTCGGAACTGTCTTTTTCATTTTTGCCGAGCGCATTCCGGGCCTTTTCATCTATATCCTTGTCCGGATGCCGCGCGACTGTACCCTTGATTGGCTTGGTGCTCACCCAGCCATTGCGATCCACTCGCAGGAATTGCTCGGGCGATGAGCTGAGAACCGAGAAATCGCCGAAGTGAAGATACGAAGCATAGGGTGCCGGATTGGCGCGACGCAGAATCCGGTACAGGTTCACCGGCTGTTCGATAGGATCAGTGTGCAACTGATTGGTCAGGCAGATTTCGTAGCTCTCGCCTTCAGTGATCTCATGCAGGCACTGCTTGATATCCGCAGTGTAGGTTTCATAGGGGCGGGCAAGCCTGAAGTTCAGCTTGCCATCGGCGGCATAGATCTTGTCTGTGTCTGCAGGTGCGGGCAGATCCTGCAATTCGGATACAACGCTGTCAAACCAGTCTTCGGCGGCCCGGCTTTCGGCTTCGGGTACAAAGGCCACCAGGTAGGTTGTTGCTTCGATCTGGTCGAAAACCATCAGGCGATCGCAGAAAATGAACATGGCGTCCGGCAGCGCGGATTCGTGTACCAGCTGCCCGCCGGTGTCGGCCTTGAGTTCATAGCCAAAATACCCGGCGAAACCGCAATTGAAGTCAAATGGCAGGTCTTTGCTTGCCTGGCCCTTTTCCTTCAGCTGCCTGTTGAGATAGTCGAATATGGATTCGGTTGTCGTAGTCGTCTTGCCACCGGCACGGACCGACAGTGCCCCATCCTTGACGGTATAACTGATAACCTGAGAACAAGGGCCATCTGCGGCACCCATGAAAATGAACCTCGACAGGGCTTTTTCGACCAGGTCACTGCCCAGCCAGAATGCATGGTCCTTGTCAGCATAAAAATGCATGAACGCGGTTTCAGGATCGAAGAAGCTGTCCAGTTTTCGATAGCAGACTCTATAGTTTTCATTGTTCGGAAGTTGTCTGCCCTGACTGGCATCTTCAGGGTCGAATTTCCCGACCTGGCCGGGTTCGTAGCAAATATCCCGGTCCAGGGAGGCGTGGTAGTCCACCGCAAGTTCGAGAAAATTTCGTATTAGCTGCTCACCATGCTGAGTACAGATCGATTCCGGGTGAAACTGGATACCCCATAGAGGCCTGTTCTTGTGCTGCAGGGCCATGAGAACACCATCAGCTGTCCAGGCGAGCGGTTCGAGATGATCGGGTAAGGCGGGATCCACGGCGAGGGAGTGGTATCGGACGACGGAAAAGTCCTGCGGAATATAATGAAACAAAGCGGATTCATTGTGACGCACGGTGCTCAAGCGGCCGTGAATCGGTTCGGGCGCATGAATGACCTTTCCACCGCTGTAGTGCGCT
>JASFNS010000209.1:0-4748 GCA_050116915.1 Thiogranum sp.
GCGTAACAACGTGGTGGTTTCACGGCGCGCGGTGGTCGAGTCGGAATACAGTGCCGAGCGCGAGCAACTGCTGGAAAGCCTGCAGGAAGGTGCGACGGTCAAGGGTATTGTCAAGAACCTCACCGACTACGGTGTGTTCGTCGACCTCGGCGGTATCGACGGTCTGCTGCACATCACCGACATGGCCTGGAAGCGGGTCAAGCACCCGTCCGAAATTGTCGAAGTCGGTCAGGAGATCGACGTCAAGGTGCTCAAGTTCGACCGCGAACGCAATCGCGTATCGCTGGGCCTCAAGCAGCTGGGCCAGGATCCCTGGGCCGACCTGGCGCGCCGCTACCCGGAAGGCACCCGCCTCTTCGGTGCGGTAACCAATATCGCCGACTACGGCTGCTTCGTCGAGATCGAAGACGGTGTCGAAGGCCTGGTGCACGTCTCCGAGATGGACTGGACCAACAAGAACGTCAACCCCGGCAAGATGGTGCACATCGGCCAGGAGGTCGAGGTCATGGTGCTGGACATCGACGAGGAGCGCCGGCGTATTTCGCTGGGCATGAAGCAGTGTCACCCGAACCCCTGGGACGAGTTCTCCGCTACCCATAACAAGGGCGACCACGTCAAGGGCACCATCAAGTCGATTACCGACTTCGGTATTTTCATCGGTCTGGATGGTGGCATCGACGGTCTCATTCACCTGTCGGATATTTCCTGGCACGAGACCGGCGAAGAAGCGGTACGCAACTACAAGAAGGGTGAGGAGCTGGAAGCCGTGGTTCTGTCCGTGGATGCGGAGCGCGAGCGAATTTCCTTGGGTATCAAGCAACTTGAGAAGGATCCCTTCTCCAATTTCTCAGCAGATAACGCTAAAGGTTCCATTGTTAAGGGCGTTATTAAGGAAGTCGACGCCAAAGCCGCGATTGTCGACCTTGGGGACGGCGTGGAAGGCACCCTGCGTGCTTCCGAGCTGGCGCGGGATCGCGTCGAGGACGCGCGTACTGTCCTGAGCGTAGGCCAGGAGATCGAGGCCAAGTACATCGGTATGGATCGCAAGACCCGCACCATTGCCCTGTCGATCAAGGCCAAGGACAGCGACGAGGAAGCGGCCGCGATTGCCGATTACTCCAAGGGCTCTACCGGGGGTAGCGCCAAGCTGGGCGACGTGCTGAAGGAACAATTGGAAAATAGTGGAGACTAATCAATAAATTGGTCTATGATTAGGTTACGGGCCGGGGGCGGCCGGAGGGCCGCCCCATATTATCGGGGACAACCATATGACGAAGTCTGAGTTAATCGAAATACTCGCAGCCAAGAACAGTCATCTTAACCATAAGGATGTGGAACTGGCGGTTAAAAGTCTGATTGAGCAGATGAGTCAGTCGTTGTCCACCGGACACCGTATTGAGATACGCGGTTTTGGCAGTTTTTCCCTGCACTACCGTCCACCGCGCATGGGGCGTAATCCCAAGACCGGTGATGCGGTGGCGCTGGCCGCCAAATATGTGCCGCACTTCAAACCGGGCAAGGAACTGCGGGAGCGCGTCAATATCTATGACGAAGGCGCCGGCAGCGGCTCGGGTCAGTCGGTTCGCAGAGACGAGGAAGATGTTGAACCAGCTGGTGGTGGCAGCCTTTTCTGATGCACCGTCCATGAAACAGATCCCGGGGAGCGGCTAACAACCGCTCCTTTTTTTTGTCTGATTTGCCGATGCTTTTCAAAGCACCGATAATAACTTCTGTTGTGTTTCCCTGGAGAAAAACGGAATGGGGCGCCTGATCGGCTTTTTGTTCCTGGTTGCCCTGGTGGTGATCGGACTTTCATTCGCAGTGCTGAATTCGCAGCCGGTGTCGCTGAATTACTACCTCGGCTATCGCGATATACCTCTGTCCATGATTGTGGTGCTGTCGCTGGCCACGGGCGCGGTGATCGGTGCGCTGGTCGGTCTCGGCATGATCCTCAGGCTGCGCGCCCAGCTTGCACAACTGCGCCGCAAGCTGCGTCAGGTGGCAAAGGACGCGGATCAGCTGCGCGTGTTGCCGGTGAAAGAATGAGCCCGTCAAGGCGTTCGGCCGGAAGCGGACGAGCCGTGGCGTTGTAGTGTGGTCAGATCACCGGCCAGGCCCGGCGTCTGCGGGCGGGCCCTCGGTCAAGCTGCGACGAATCTGGTAAGCTACAGAGTATGCATGCACTGCTATGGCTATTACTCCCTGTCGCTGCGGCCTCCGGCTGGTGGGCTGCGAGCTACAGCTACAAAAGGCGCAGGACGCATAGCCGCGCCCAGTTCAATTCCGCCTACGGCAAGGGCCTCAACTACCTCCTGAACGAAGAGCCCGACAAGGCGACCGAAGTGCTGGTGCAGCTGGTCGAGGTCGATCCGGATACCGTGGAGCTGCACCTGGCGCTGGGCAGCCTGTTTCGCCGCCGCGGCGAGGTGGATCGCGCGATTCGCGTGCATCAGAACATCATCGCCCGGTCGCGTCTCAGCGACCCGCTGCGGAATCAGGCGACGCTGGAACTGGGGCGTGATTTTCTCAAGGCGGGCCTGTTCGACCGGGCCGAGAAGCTGTTCGACAGCCTGCTGGGACGCCATGAGAACGAGCAGGCGGTGTGCCAGCACCTCGTCGATATTTATCAGCAGGAAAAAGAGTGGGTGAAAGCGATCGACGTGGCGCGACGCATCGCCGGCAGCGATCCGCAGCACTGGAAGATTCGCATCGCTCACTACTATTGCGAACTGGGTGATGCGGCGCTGGCGCAAGGTGACCATGCGCAGGCGCTGGTGCAGGCCGAGCGGGCGCGCTGCGAGGATGCGGGTTGCGTGCGCGCCTTGTTGCTGCGGGCCTCGGCCTACCAGCACGCCGGAGATTTTCAAGCCGCCATCGATGCCTATCAGTCCCTCGGCGGCCAGAGCGAGAGGATGCTTCCGGGCATACGCCAGGAGCTGCAGTCCTGCTATGCACAGCTCTCCGACGACGCATCCACGCGCGGCAGGACCGGTGACCAGGAGGCTATCCCGGCCTCCGGAAGCAGTCAGCCCGAAGCCGCGATGCGTTTCCGCTGCGAGCAGTGCGGCTTCAGCAGCCGGAAACTGTTCTGGCAATGCCCGGGCTGCCGGAGCTGGAGCAGTGTCAAACCCCTTTCCTAGAGTCATGCCGGATGAAACATAAAATGACCAACGATCCCAGAGTGATCGTGGCGCTGGACTTTGCCAGTGGCGAACAGGCCACGGCATTCGTCGATCGGTTGCAGCCGGGCAGTTGTCGCCTGAAGATCGGCAAGGAACTGTTTACCCGCGAGGGACCGGCGCTGGTGCGGCGATTCTTCGAGCAGGGCCACGACGTGTTTCTGGATCTCAAATTTCACGATATCCCCAACACGGTCGCGCGGGCCTGCGAGGCGGCCGCGGCGCTGGGGGTGTGGATGGTCAACGTCCACGCATCCGGTGGCAGCAAGATGATGCGGGCGGCGAAACAGGCGCTGGACGCCGTGCAGGGGCGCCGCCCGCTGCTGATTGCCGTGACGGTTTTGACCAGTATGGACAACGAGGATCTGGCTGAGGTCGGGATAACCGTTCAGCCCGAACAGCAGGTGTTGCGGCTTGCGACGTTAACCCGCGCCGCGGGCCTTGACGGCGTCGTGTGCTCGCCGCGGGAGGCCGCGCTGCTGCGCAAGGCCATTGGCGACGACTTCACGCTGGTCACACCGGGCGTGCGCCCTGCAGGGGCTTCTCTGGATGACCAGGCGCGGGTGCTGACGCCCGCAGATGCCATCCGCCAGGGTGCCAGTTACCTGGTGATGGGGCGCCCTATTACCCAGGCGGAGGATCCGGTGGCGGCGCTCGCCGCGGTGAACCAGGAATTGGGGGCTCTCCCCGGGTAGCTCCGGTCTGATGCCAGGACCAATAGCGAGGGCGTGTAGCCGCCATAGTGGTAGGTTGGGCTGAGCAAAGCGAAGCCCAACAGGCCTAAGCACTTACCAGACTGAAGAGTTGCACGAATGTTGGGCTTCGCGGTGCTCAACCCAACCTACCCGCTGGCTGATTTTGGGGTTCAGCGTGTACGAAATTTCTTACACACGTAAGAAATTTCGTACAGAAAAATCAGAAATTTGCGCATTGTGCTACCGGCGTGCGGTTGTATGATGCGCACTCGTTTCGACACCTGGCGAGAGGCGCCAGGGGGAAAGGGATGTTTCCCGCGTCGAGTTACTTTCACGGAGGATTAAATCCATGCACGCATTGCGTAACCTGGCGGGCGCCTGCCTGCTCACCCTGCCACTGGCCACCCTGGCCGGCACACCCATCAATATCAACACCGCCGATTCCGAGGCGCTGGTCGAAGGCCTTAATGGTATCGGGCCGCAGAAGGCGATGGCGATCGTTCGATACCGGCAGCAGCACGGGCCGTTCAAGCGCGCCGAGGACCTCGCGCTGGTCGACGGCATCGGTGCCAGGACCGTCGAGCAGAACCGGACGAACATAACGGTGGCGGCGCCAGCCGGTAAAGCCGGGAAGTGATGGGATCGGCAGCCTGCCGCCAGAGGGTCGCGGCAGGCTGCCGGGTTTGCCTGGCTATGCCAGGCGGAAAGCAAATAGTTCAGGAGCACCCAGCGGTTATGCCTCTTTTAGGGGCGGAAACAGGGCGGTTTTCGCGGCGACAGGGACGTGGCGCGGTTCCCCTATCAGAGGCATATCCATTGGCTGTTCCCTGGAGAATACAAATAAACTTAACGAGATGGCTGGTGCCGGATAGGG
>JASFNS010000210.1:0-4746 GCA_050116915.1 Thiogranum sp.
ACCAGTTGTCCCACTTGTTGTCGCCGTCTTCGAATTTTCTGAATGTCAGTTTCGTATCATCGCGAGAAGTAGCCATGCCTATTCTCTCCTAAATCAATTATGAATCCCGGCTGGTGATTCAAAGTTACCGTGATAAAAATCAGTCTGTTGTACCATCGAGTTCGGCTTCCTGCTCCGAACCTTTCAAAACGATCGCGTTACTGACCAGCTGGTGTACGCTGACAATCTGGTCCATGGTGAATCCGTAATAGGGCAGCACCTTGGCGAACTGGCTCTTGCAGATTGCGCAGATTGCCGCCAGGTTAGTGACACCGTAGTCTTCGGTGACCCGTTTGAGGGCCTCCATACGCGGTTGCGAACCCTTGACGCGCAGCTCCATCAGGTCGTCCGTCAGCAGGCCGCCGCCGCCGCCGCAGCAGAATGTGGCGTCGTGGATGGTGTCCTGGGGCATGTCGTAGAAATAGTTGCAAGAGGCCTTGATGACTTCGCGTGGAATCGTGAACTGGCCGCCCTCGACCTTACCCATGCCGGCGCCGCGTGCGACGTTGCAGGAGTCGTGGAAGGTCAGTTTCATGTGGTCGTTTTCTTCCTTGTTCAGGCGCAGCTTGTTTTGCTTGATCAGGTCGAGGGTGAACTCGCAGATGTGCTGCGGCACCGGGTAATTGGGATCAAGGAAGTCGAACGGGCCGGCCAGGGTGTCGAGGAAGCTGTAGGCGACGCGCCAGGCGTGGCCACATTCGCCGAAAATAATGCGTTTGACGCCGAGTTCCAGTGCGGCTTCGCGGATGCGCAGGGAAACCCGGCGCATGTTCTCGTAGCTGCCGATGAACATGCCAAAGTTGGCCGCCTCCGAGGCCTTGGAGCTCATGGTCCAGGAGACGCCGGCTTCATGGAAAACCTTGCCGTAACCGATCAATCCGTCCACATGCGGCTCGGCAAAGAAATCGGCCGAGGGGGTGATCAGCAGGATATCGGCACCTTTCTCGTCCAGCGGGAAACGCACCTTGACCCCGGTGTCGTCCTCGACTTCCTCCTCGAGGCCCTCGAGGGTGTCGCGCAGCGCCGGTTCCGGCAGGCCGAGGTTGTTACCGATGACGAAGACCTTGCCAATAATCTCGTTGCAGTATTTCTGCCCCTTACCGACAGCGTCCAGAATCTCACGCGCGGCCATGGAAATCTCGGCGGTGTCGATGCCGTAGGGGCAGAACACCGAACAGCGGCGGCACTGCGAGCACTGGTGGAAATAGCTGTACCAGTCATCGAGCACTTCTTTGGTCAGGTCGACCGCGCCGACCAGCTTGGGGAAATATTTACCGGCGAAGGTGAAATAACGGCGGTAAACCTTGCGCAGCAGTTCCTGGCGGGCCACCGGCATGTTCTTCGCGTCGCTGGTGCCGAGATAGTAGTGGCACTTGTCAGTGCACGCGCCGCAGTGTACGCAGATATCCAGGAAAACCTGCAGGGAACGGTACTTGCCCAGCAGTTCGCCCATCTTGTCGATGGCGACTTCCTTCCAGTTGTCCGGCAGTTCGCCGGGGAATCCCAGCGGCGTCTGGAATTTCTCCGCCGCAACGAAGGGTGCGGAGTGCGCCATCACGCCTTCCTTGAGCTTGGGAATGATGGGGTATTCGTTCAGTTCCGGTACGTCAAAATCAGCCACGCTTTATCCTCCGCTCCGATCAGCGTTCGCCCGCTTCCAGTTGTTCGGCCCAGGGCGCGATATGCCGGCGCTCGCGGGAACTGTCAGTCTGGTTGCGCGTCGGGCTGAAGAACACACCCGGTGCATGCAGCAGTTTACTGATCGGGAAAATGATCATCAGCGTCGCCACCAGGCCCAGGTGCACCAGCAGGAACGGGTCCGCGGGCAGGGGCTGCGGCGAGAAGTGCATCAGGCCGAGGAAGAACGCTTTTACGGACACGATATCGGTATGCGACACGTAGTCCATACCCAGACCGCTCATGCCGATGCCGACCAGCAGCGCCAGCATCAGGTGATCCGAAGGCGTGGATATGTAACGTACCCGGTCAACCAGGAAGCGGCGCGCCCAGAGTCCGAGCAGCCCGGCGACCATGGCGAACGCGGCGTACTTGCCGAACGGCTGAATCCAGTTGACCCAGAACCAGACCGGCTCGGTGAAATAGCGCAAATGCCGCAGTAAAACCAGCAGCATACCGAAGTGGAACAGGTAACCGAAAATCCAGGTCCACTTGTTGGAGCGGAACAGACTTTCGAAAAAAGCCACTTCGCGGAACATACGCATTGCCACGCCGGTTTCCGTACGGGGAGCCGGCATGGTGGGAATCTTCAGGGGAGCGGGTGTCTGGGCGTATTTCTTGATACGCAGTGCGATACCGACTACCAGGATAATCGTCGCAGCATAGAACAGTCCGACATACAGTGCCGTAACCAGCGTCACGCGTCACTCTCCTTGCTTTTGCAGATGATATAAAACAAGGGGGAGGCAAGCTCCCCCCGTTGTTCAGTGCGCCGGGAGCTCAGACGCAACCGGTCGGCTTGGGCAGACCGGCATACTTACAGGCCTGCTTGGCCGGACCATACGGAAACAGTTCGTAGAGGTACTTGCTGTTGCCCTTGTCCTTGCCCAGCTTCTTGCCGATGGCCTTGGTCAGAACGCGCACCGCCGGTGCGATCTGGTACTCTTCGTAGTACTCGCGCAGGAAGTTGATTACTTCCCAGTGAGCGTCGGTGAGTTCGGTGCCGTCTTCCTTGGCCATGATGGTCGCCACTTCGGGCTCCCACTGATTCAGGTCGGCCAGATAGCCCTCTTCATCGACTTCCAGGGACTTGCCGTTTACTTCGATAGACATGATAGCTCTCCTCGTTTGCAGCTGTAGTGCAAATCAATTGCGGTTTATAACCAGGACTGGACCTTGTCATATTCAGTGACAAGATCCACGAATCCGCCGTAATCCACGACGCCGATACCGTCAATGACGTGGTGTTCCGACATGCCGCGGGCGGCAACGTCCGGGCCAAGCACGAAGATCTTGTGATCTGCCAGTGCGGCCTTGACCTTTTCAGCGACCACCGTGCCGTCGAAAGCGGCATAAACGCCGTCTTCGATCAACAGAATCGCGGCACCCTTGACTGCGTGACGCAGGGCGGTATCCAGCGTGCGACGCTCAAAAGGCGATTTGTTTACCGTGTGTAACATAGGCATTGTCAATATCTCTCCTAGAAGCTCAGGATAACTTCCTGCTCTTCCATCAGCTGGGCCAGTTGGTCCTTGTCCACCAGCTGGACAGGCACAATCAGATCGTCAGTGGTCAGGCCGCGGGATGCCAGCGATTCCTTTTCCACATACAGCTTCTCGACATCGTAGCCCTCGAGGGCACGATAGGTCGGGGAGAAGTTTTTCACGCCGATGGCATCGGTGTTCTGTTCCTTTTTGATCTGATACACGCCGTCGTCCATGAAGACCAGGCTGACGTCCTGCTCAAAGGCGGCGGCGATCAGCACAACTTCCAGCGACTCCAGGGCATAAATGGTGCCGTAGGGTGCGCGACGATTCACATACATGAACTTGCGGACCGGGCCCTCAACTTCATCGTCTTCCCAGGGTTCTGCCATAACTCAAGATTCCTCAATTAGTCGCCAAAGATGACCATGCGGTCTGACTGAATGCCGGCCTCGATGAGCTGGCCCAGGCCGGAAATGCGGAAACCGTCGGCAATGTTATTGCCGTCTTTTCCCTGGCGCTTGGCTTCGTTTTCATCGAGTATGCCGCGACGCTGCGCCGCGGCAATGCACACAACCAGGTCCAGGCCATGCTCTTTGGCCAGTGCGGTCCACTCCTGGGTGATATTGCGGTCGTCCTGCGGCGGCACCGCAAAGCGGGTGCCGTTATTTACCCCGTCGTGGTAGAAGAACACACGAAAGATCTCGTGGCCCTTCGCCAGCGCAGCCTTGGTGAACTGTATCGCAGAGTCGGCAGACTGGTGCTGATACGGACCTTCGTTAACCAGTACAGATAGCTTCATTGCGCATCGACTCCCGGATCAGAAACGGATGTGCGTAGAAGCGTTCAGGCTGGCACGGGCGCCACGCCAGTTATCTACGTGGTACTTGGTGAACGGAAGACCGGTGACTTCGAAGAACCGCGGCCAGCCGATGCGCTCGACCCATTCGTTGATACGTTCCCAGTCCTTGGCGCCGGCTTTGTATTCTTTAAGAATACGCTTGACGATAGCGGTAGCCTCGGGCCAGCGCGGCGGGTTGTTCGGGATACCGGAAGCGACCAGTTTCTGGAAGGTCGGCTTGCCACGGGCGTTGGAGTGGTTGCCGCCGATCCAGACAGCCAGCTTGGTGTGCTCGGCGTCGTTGATCTGCATAGGCGGGCAGGGCGGGAAGCAGGCGCCGCAGCAGATGCACTTCTTCTCGTCCACTTCCAGCGAAGGCTTGCCGTTGACCATGGCCGGACGAATTGCGGCGACCGGGCAGCGGGCTACCACCGAGGGGCGTTCGCAGACATTGGAGACCAGGTCGTGGTTGATTTTCGGCGGCTTGGTATGCTGCACGTTGATGGCGATATCGCCCTGGCCGCCGCAGTTGATCTGGCAGCAGGAGGTGGTGATGTGCACGCGATTCGGCATGTTCCACGCGGTGAACTCGCCGATCAGTTCGTCCATCATGGACTTCACAACGCCGGAAGCGTCGGTGCCGGGGATGTCGCAGTGCAGCCAGCCCTGGGTGTGGGACAGCGAGGTGACGGAGTTCTTGGTGCC
>JASFNS010000211.1:0-4742 GCA_050116915.1 Thiogranum sp.
GCCAGGTATGCGATTCAGCGTCAGGACAAGGTCAGGGCGAAACGCTATGTTGAGCGCGGTCTGCGTGTCCGGCCCCGCGACGAGCGGCTGCTGGCGTTGCAGGACATCGTGGATATGGTGTCGGTCAAGGTACGGCCCGAATACCAGCAGCCGACGTCAGTCAGCGTGTACCAGCCGCCAGCGTTGTCGCCAGAGGGGCAGTCGAGGACTATTTTGCAGCGACTGAAGGGCCTTTTTTCAGGAAAGTCATCTTTTCCGCGGGAAGAATAGCGCCGCGAGCCCGGCGCTAACGGGTGAAGGCCGGCCGGAAGCGCCGTTTTCTGATTAGCATAGAGCGACACCAAATATGAGAGTCCAGGTTGCTCGAATTCATGCACTTAGAAAACATTGCGCCACGGTAAATGAGATTGGGCGTCAGATAAAATGAGGTTTTCTGATAAATACGACAAATAGAGTTAGATTGCGTGGTATTTCGTGTTGCGTCGATCAGTTGAGATCGCAGCTGGAAGCGGACATTCCCAGAAACAGAAATCGGCGCTGAGGCGGGGTTCCTGTACTTCCTGGTTCGGCCAGAACCGGACGCTCACGAACAAAAAAACGGGTCCCTCGCCTACCATAAGCCCCACTCCAAAGGAATCCGCACGTGCGGCGCATTCCTGTTTCTCGAGAGTGGACACGGGAACAGCGAAGCGTTTCGTAACGGGCGGATTTCAAGTAGTCTGGGCCCTTGAGCGAGGCAGGCAACCGACCCCTGCAGCGCCACATGAGAGCGGTTACAACTGTGGGATCGGCGCCATAAGCGAGATAAAAGGGGTGAGGAATGAATTTCGATGCACTTCAGTCAATCGTGGATCAGTGGATCCAGGGGCACGGCCGCTATTGGAGCAAGTTCGAGATCCTGGCGCGACTCACCGAGGATCTGGGAGAAATCTCCGCCACGCTGCAGCACACGGAAGGCCTGCGTACTGGCAGGGACAAGTTGAATGTGGCAGATGAAATCGGCGACCTGCTCTTCACTCTAGCCGCCTTTGCTAATGTCAACGGGCTTCGCCTTGGTGACTGCGTCGACGGCGTGCTGGAGAAATACCAGACCAGCGAAAGCACGGAATGGTGATCGAAGGCGCTATCGTCGCGACCATAGGCAGGATAAACGCCCTATCTGGATCGGGCCCGGTCTTTAAATTTCAGCGTTTCATTCGTCCCGCTTGCGAGTCCGGAGGGACGCCAGCACGGCAATCAGCAACACTCCGACCACAATCATCCCGCTTATCGTGAATGCGTCGAAAATCATGACGTTCTCCTGTGAGAGGGATTCGGACAGCCCGGACAGGAAGTCCAGGCCAGTCAAGAATCCTGATGCAATCGCCGTGCCGTTGGCGGATATTTTTCTAACCCATTGTAAATAAGCAGCTATTGAATCAGGGGGTGCCGCTGAGCCGTGCAGGTAGGCACAAATGCTGTGCGATCAGCCCCTATCGGTAGAGGTATTGCCCCACAAGTGTTGCGCTGTAAGCGTGCGCTTGGCGCTCTGGCACCGGGGCAGAGCCTGTTGCACATGCGGCAGGCGATGGAGCGGGCTGGTCAGTGATATTGATGCCCGGCCGCCCGGGGCGCTACAACGGATAGCGCCTGACGGAGGTGCGCTAACACCCCCGCCAGACTTCCCATCAACCGACGGTATGAGGGGCAGCCGAGGAACACGCCAAATCTTACCGTGTTCAGCGGATCGGTGTTGACCCCTGCCTTACATTCAGGAGCAACACCATGACCGCTATCAACCAGCAGGGCAGCGCCCTTCATGATTCGCTGAATTCACGTTTCAAACAGGTCAAAGCACTCGCAGACCTGATGAGCTGCGTCAACGAAGATGTGCCAATTGCTCCGCAGTCCTACGGCCAGCTCGGAGAGTTGATTCACACACAGATTGAGGAGTCCATGCGCACCCTGGATAGCTGGATTGAGGAGCGTAGCTAGTAGGCGCCGGCGCGAACGCCTGTTGCTGTTTGAACCACGGCCTCGCTTCGGCGGGGCTTTTCTTTTTGTGTCACGAGAATCGTTGCGGGCGACCGGAAACGGGCCAGAACTCGTCATTCCCCGGCAAAAGAAAACTCTGCCCAGCCGCACCTCAGGGAGGTCGTCTACCGGCCACTTTACGACCTTGACATATACAAAAAACGGCGCCCGAAGCCGCCGTCCCTGTTGACACCGTGTTAAGGATTACGATGCCTTCTTTCTAGCTATACCGATTAGTCCATGCAGGCCTGTACCAAATAGCCCTCCGATTCCGGCGAGGAACGGCCGGTCGCGAGTATTTTCTGAAGGCCTTAAGGACAGTTATTGGGCCGGCGTCTGCCCCCTATCGGGACACACCGCCGCGACCAGCGGCCTTTGCCCGGTAGAGCGCCGTATCGGCACTCGCCAGCAACTGTCGCACATTCATGTCCGGCGCCAGCGATGCAACTCCGACCGACACGCTTACCGGCCTGTTCAAGGAGCCACTGCCTGCATGGGAACTCTGCTTCCTGACCGCACAGCACACGCTCTCGGCGACCTGTAGGGCATTGACCGCATCCGCGTGCGGCAACACGACGACAAACTCATCACCCCCGTAGCGGCAGGCATAATCGGTGGAGCGGATGCTCCCGGTGATTGCTCGGGCGATGGCGACCAGCAACTGGTCGCCTGCCAGGTGGCCGTATGCATCGTTGTAACGCTTGAAATAATCAGTATCGATCATGAGTAACGACAGCGCTTCCTGACCTTGTGCGCAGCGCTCTACGATCCTGTCCAACGTCGATTCCATCCACCGCCTGTTAAAGAGGCCGGTCAACGAGTCACTCAGGGCATTGCGTTCGTGAATACGCTGCTGTGCATAACTCTGCACAATATTCAGGTTGTTTCTGCGTACCCGTGCCGCGAGGATGCGCAACAAGTTCCGTGTTACCACCGACGATCGGTTGATCAGCGTCCAAAAGAGCTCAGCATCGATTGCCAGCACTTGACAATCGGAATGTGCAGCCACTCTTGCCGAGGGCCGCCTACCCTCGAGGATGGACATCTCGCCGGCGCACTCGCCTGGCTCCACGAAGACGCGCCAGCTGCAATCCTCGTAGGTGATTCGCGCTTCAGCACGGCCAGCAAGGATAATGTACACAGCGTCGTTGTCCTGATCCGGATCAAGCAGTACCTCGCCGGGTGCCAGCCATCGGACGTCGCACGAACGTACCACCCAATCCAGTAATTCCGGGTCCTCACTACGAAACAGATCGATAGCACGTAAGGTATCGGGGCTCAGTACCTGCGCCTCGGCTACGGATGGTTCTTTAAACATGACAATGATCCCCCTGACCACACGCGGGAAAACGCCGGCTGAAAACCCGACTCTGCGGGTATCCGTGGGGATTGACATGCGGACAGACCCAGAAGGTGCGCATACGCGCGCCCGACTGGCCCAGCGACGAGCCCCGCAAGAGCGGATGCCCACCAGAGGCTGGTTGGTCGTTTTGGTAGTCCCGCTATCCTAGGTCAACCCCTTAGACCGGTGACTTTGCGCCCCATGGCTTTCGCCCAGGGTAGCCCTTGTCAAAACATCCTTGTGCACGGAATCGTTGTTCGCGATACGGCGCGATCCCGTCACACAGTTTATGTCGACAACGTCGCAAAATACTGTAGGCCATGCCACGAAAGCCTCTAAGGACGACACAGGGATTGCCCTGCCGCGCAGATTTCGCTCAACATCTTTCTTGATACAGAAACAACCAGTTACAGTTGCCGAGATAACCGGTCATTCCCAGAGACAGAAAACCCGGCCGAAGCGGCACCGTGGTTCATCAGCCGGCAAGATTCGTCCTGCTGGCCGTCGTTTCTTGACTTGAATGGATGAATCGGAATGGAAGGGGCGCCGGCGCCCCCGATGCCGGTTTCAGGGGCGCCAGCTAGGCTGGCGGTATCTGGAGGAGTTCTCATACGTACCAGTCTTGGGCAGTTATCGGCCAGCTGGCAACGGTCTTGAAAGTCAGAAAAGAAAAACCCTGCCGAAACGGGCTGTTTCTTTGCTCGCGGATAATCACTTTCTCCCGATAGTTTATAAAAAACGGCCCCGCCAGAGACGGGGCCAAAGGAAGCGGCCTGGTAACGAGGAGGCGTCTACCAGTCCTGAAAGTATGATCGGCCTGCAGCGCCAGATCCTTAGGCATCAGTAGAGCCCTTCCCGGTGTGACGATTCTGTGGTGTGAGCAGTCATGCTGATTGCCCCGATTTCGACGGTAGCTTAGCTCGCCGCTTTCTTGTTCGTAAGCGTTCGGGTCTGGCCGTAAGCCGCAACGTCCACCGCAGAATATACCGAAACACTTAAGGTCCGCTGTTCGGCTTGCACGACTGCTTCACGCGCGATCATGGCATGACCGCTTAGGGTCGACTGTTACCTGTTAGAGAAATCGAATATTAGGGAGACTTGTAAGAACGGTTCCGGTCACTAACCGGCCGTCCACGCTAGCGAGCCACCATTCTCCCGGCACATTCGGGTATGGCAGAGTACGGCCATTAAGAGACATGCGTGCAAAGTCTGGGAACGGCAGGTTCACTACGGTTTCCAGACATTGATGTTTCTGTCGAGTATAGAAAGCACAAATGCCCTTTTCATCACTCGTCAACGGACCATCCACGGGTAACGAAGGGACCTGCGCCCTGCCACCACCCCGAAATCTGACTCCATTCCGCATTCGCTATTTAAGCATTCACCT
>JASFNS010000212.1:0-4737 GCA_050116915.1 Thiogranum sp.
TCCTGCGCACGGAAAACACCGAGCACAAGCACCTCGAAGGCGTATTTCAACGTATTGCCCTGAGCCGTCCGGACGTCGAGCTGGTTGTCCGGCGCAAGCGCAAGGCACTGCACCATTTGCGCGCCGGGCAGTCGGACGCCGAGCGCCTTGCTCGCCTCAAGGCCGTGCTCGGCGAGGCCTTCGCCGAACAGGCTATCGGCCTGGATCATGCTGCCGCGGGACTGCGCCTGTCAGGCTGGATTGCGCAGCCGGCGTTCTCCCGCAGCCAGCCCGACCTGCAGTTCTTTTTCGTCAACGGGCGCGCGGTGCGCGACAGGTTGCTGGGGCACGCGGTGCGCCAGGCCTATCAGGACGTGCTGTATCACGGCCGCTACCCCGCCTTCGTCCTGTATCTGGAACTCGACCCGGCCAGTGTCGATGTCAATGCCCACCCGGCGAAACACGAAGTGCGCTTTCGCGAGTCTCGGCTGGTACACGACTTCCTGTTTCGTACTGTCCACCAGGTGCTGGCCGATGTGCGCCCGCAGGCCGGTACGGTGCCCGCGGTGTCGGCTGGTGGCCCCGCGGCTTCGCCAGCGGCTCCACCCGGTGACGCTTACCGCTGGCCGGCCGCGCGGCAGCAGGGCATGGAACTGCGGGTCAGTGAACAGCTCGGTCACTACCAGCGCTTGCACGGCAATGCCCTGGTGCAGGCGATCGAAACGCCCCTGGAAGCGGAGCCTGCGGGACACGCCGATGCACCGCCCCTGGGATTCGCGCTGGCGCAGCTCAAAGGCGTCTATATCCTCGCTGAAAACGCCCACGGGCTGGTGCTGGTGGATATGCACGCGGCCCACGAACGTATCAGCTACGAACACCTGAAGCGCAGTTACGGGGATCAGGGCATCCGGTCCCAGCCACTGCTGGTGCCGCTTGGCCTGGCGGTCAGCCAGGGAGAAGCCGACGAGGCCGAAGAGCGTCGCGACTGGTTCGCGGCGCTGGGCTTCGAGATCGACCGCCAGGGTCCCGAACAGTTGCTGGTCCGGCAGGTGCCTGCGCTGTTGTCAGACGCCGATATCGCAGCACTTGTCAGGGACGTGCTCGCCGACTGCCGCACCCACGGCCGCAGCCGGCGCATCGAGGAGGCCATCAATGGCCTGTTGTCCACCATGGCCTGCCACGGCTCGGTACGCGCCAACCGCCAGCTCAGCGTGACTGAAATGAATGCCCTGCTGCGCGACATGGAGCGCACCGAGCGCTCCGGCCAGTGCAATCACGGCAGGCCGACCTGGGTACAGGTCGACATGAGAGAGCTGGATAGTCTGTTTATGCGCGGCCGCTGAGCGGCGCGGAGCGATGACCAAGCCGCTGGCGATCTTTCTGATGGGGCCGACGGCCTCCGGCAAGACCGGGGTTGCCGTGGATCTGGTGCAACGCCTGGGACTGGAAATCATCAGTGTCGATTCGGCGCTGATCTACCGTGGCATGGACATCGGCACTGCCAAGCCCGACCGCGCCACCCTGCGCCTGGCGCCGCACCGTCTCATCGATATCCGCGATCCGGCCGAAACCTATTCGGCGGCCGAGTTCCGCCGCGATGCGCTAGACGAAATGGCGGATATCGGCGAACACGGCAACACGCCGCTGCTGACAGGCGGAACGACGCTGTATTTCCGGGCCCTGGAGCAGGGTTTGTCCAACCTGCCCCCGGCGGATCCAGAGGTGCGGGCACAGCTCGAGGCCGAGGCCGCCGAGGCGGGTTGGGCGGCGCTGCACGCGCGCCTGCGGCGCGTCGACCCGGAGGCCGCCGCGCGCATCCATCCCAATGATCCGCAACGCATTCAGCGCGCGCTCGAGGTCTACGAACTGGCCGGCGTGACAATGAGCGAGTTGTTTGCCGCGGGGCGTACGCAGGCCCCGGCATGGCGCTTCCTGAAGATCATTCTCGCGCCGCGCGACCGCGCCGTTTTGCACCGTCGCATCGAGCAGCGCTTTCACGCCATGCTGGAGCAGGGTTTTGTTGACGAGGTGCGCCGCCTGCGCAATCGCGGCGACCTGCGTCCGGACATGCCGTCGATGCGTGCCGTGGGTTATCGCCAGGCCTGGTCCTACCTCGACGGGAACCTGTCGGCGTCCGAATGGGTCGAACGCGCTGTCATCGCCACCCGCCAGTACGCCAAGCGGCAAATGACCTGGCTGCGCAGTGAATCCGGTTGTCACTGGATAGACCCGCTCGAGGAGGATCCGGTAGCAACTGTATTGAATCTCGTCCGCCGGGCTGGCGCAGCAGCCAGTTGAATGTGTTATAGTTTTGCTCCTATGGAAAACCTTAACCGCAACAGGACGCGGCTTGGTCGATTTTGTGCTCACTCCCCACTCAAAAGAAGACGCCGGGTAGGAGAACGAATATTGGTGCACGTTACGAGAAGAAGGAGAAATGACATGGCCAGAGGTCAGTCGCTGCAAGAACCCTTCCTGAACACGCTGCGTAAAGAGCGTATTCCGGTGGCAATTTACCTGGTCAACGGCATTAAACTGCAGGGCCAGATTGAGTCCTTCGATCAATTTGTGGTGTTATTGAAAAACAGTGTCAGTCAGATGGTGTACAAGCACGCGATCTCTACGGTTGTACCGGCGCGCAACGTGCGGCTGGCGAGTGGTGATGAAGGAAACGGCGGCGAGGCCGGAAACTCCTGATCCGGCCCTGTCCTTGCGGAGCCGGTCTTTGACCGGCTCCAGTCCGCCTGTGTATGTTTGAGCGTCCCCGCAATGGCGAACGAGCTATCCTCGTTCACGTCGATTTTCCCGGCAAGTCCGATCCCGAAGATCTTCTCGAGTTTGCCGACCTGGCGCGGTCAGCTGGCGCGCGCCCGCTGACGACAGTGACCGCGAGCCGCAGTGCACCGGATGCGCGTTACTTCGTCGGCGCCGGCAAGGCTGAGGAAATCCGCGACCAGGTCATCGAGCGCGATGCCGAACTGGTGATATTCAACCATGAACTGAGCCCCAGCCAGGAACGCAACCTGGAGAAACTGTTCCAGGCGCGTGTATTGGACCGCACCGGGCTGATCCTGGATATATTCGCCCAGCGGGCGCGTTCGTTCGAGGGCAAGCTGCAGGTCGAGCTGGCGCAGCTGCAACACCTGGCCACGCGCCTGGTGCGTGGCTGGACCCACCTGGAACGCCAGAAGGGCGGTATCGGTCTGCGCGGTCCGGGTGAAACGCAGCTGGAAACCGACCGCCGGTTACTCGGGCAACGCATCAAGCAGATTCACAAGCGGCTGGAAAAGGTTCGCGGTCAACGTCAGCAGGGCCGGCGTGCACGCCAGCGGGCGGAAGTGCCGACGGTGTCCCTGGTCGGCTATACCAATGCCGGCAAGTCGACGCTGTTCAACCGCTTGTGCCATGCCGAGGTGTACGCGGCCGATCAGTTGTTCGCCACCCTGGATCCGACCCTGCGGCGCTTCGATCTGCCGGGTTTCGGACCGGTGGTGCTGGCCGATACGGTAGGCTTTGTGCGCAAGCTGCCGCACGAGCTGGTCGCTGCGTTTCGCGCCACCCTGGAGGAAACACTGCAGGCGGATCTGTTGCTGCACGTGGTCGACGCTCATGATCCGGAGCGCCAGACGCGCATCGAGCAGGTCAACGAGGTGCTGGACGAGATCGGTGCCGGTGACGTGCCGCAAATCCTCGTGTACAACAAGATCGATCTCAGCGCCGAAGTCCCGCACCTGCTGCGCGATCCGGACGACCGCGCGACGCGCCTGTGGTGCTCGGCGGTCAGCGGCCTCGGTATGGACCTGCTGGAGCGGGCGCTCAGCGAGTATTTTCTCGCCGATCAGCTGCACGGCTGGCTGTACCTGCCGCCCGAATGCGGCCGCTTGCGGGCCCGGATTTACGCACTGGGGCAGGTTCTCCAGGATCGGGTCGAGGAGAGCGGCGGGTGGTGGCTGGAGGTGCGTATCAGCGAACAGGAACTCGATGCGCTGTATCGCCGCGAAGGCCGCGATTACAGGTTGCAGGCGGAATACGAGCCGCTACGTGTTGCGGGCGCGGCCCAAGCTCCCTAGAATTTAGCGCTTTGGTTTTCAGTTCCCTCTCCGCGCGAGGGGGCCAGGGTGGGCAGGAACGCAACTGGGTCCACACCCTAACCTTCTCCTGCAGGGAGTAGGGGTATTCAAGTTATTGGAGTGATACATGGCCTGGAACGAGCCGGGAGGCGGTAACAGCAAGGATCCATGGGGCGGTCGCGGTGACCAGGGCCCGCCGGATCTGGACGAGGTTGTCAAGAAAATGCAGGACAAGCTGGGCGGCCTGTTCGGTGGTGGACGCAAGCGCGGTGGCGACGGTGGCCGCGGCGGTGGCCCGGGGTTTGCCGGCTTTGGCGTGATCGCCGCTATCGTCGTGCTGGTCTGGCTGGCGTCTGGCATCTATATCGTCGATGCCGGCAAGCAGGGCGTGGTGATGCGCTTCGGCGCCTTCTCCGAGATCACCGCGCCCGGCCCGCACTGGCGCATTCCCTACCCGGTCGAGCAGGTCGAAGTGGTCGACGTCGAGCAGCGCCGTTTCGTCGAGATCGGTTACCGGTCGGGCGCGGCCGGCCAGGCAGTTGTAGCGGTGCCGCGCGAGGCCCTGATGCTTACCGAGGACGAGAATATCGTCAACATCCAGCTGGCTGTGCAGTACCAGGTCAGCGATCCGCGCCAGTACCTGTTCGATGTGCGCGATCCCGACGGGGTGCTCAAGCAGGTCGCCGAG